>JBNJFW010000041.1:0-9993 GCA_051747165.1 Elusimicrobiota bacterium
CCAGCTCATTATGAACATTATGAGTATAATAAAACTAAAGGAAAAAGTTAAATAATCAGTCATTCGCTGTTTAAAGGAGACGGCCGTATTTCTGGACTCCTCAACTTTCTTATTTAAATCGGCAATCCGGAGGTCAAAGATTTCTTTTAATTCATTTGCTTTACCTATGATGCGCTGCTCCGCAAGCCTTACCGCCGAACTGTTATCGCCACCTTCGGCCAGATTTATAGCGCGGTCAAACAATTCGTTAAGCCGCCATACCTTATCGCGACATTCGTCAATATATTGGTCATAAAGTCCGGAATCGGCTATCTGGTCAAGCTTTCTTAAGAGTTCGGTTTTTTTTGCCCGGTAGTTGTGTTTTTCGGAATTTTGAGATAAGAATATAAAGTAATCAAAAGATTGAGCCTGATCATCAAAGAGGCGCTTAGCTTCACTCATGTTTTCCCGGAGTTCTACATAAGCTGCGGAAACAGTGAAATATTCGGACTGCAGGCGGCTTACATATATAGAACTTAAACCAAGGCCTATAACAACAACTATAAACAGGACCAGGATAAAAGTTATTCTTGTTTTTATGGACATTTACTTTTATCGTGGAGCAAGATATTTATCTCTTTTATTCCATATTCTGAACCCGCTCAAGAGCTCTTTGCGCTTCAATGTGCTTTGGATTTAACTCAAGAGCCCGGGTAAAATAATCCTCTGCACGGGAATAGTTTTCATTATTGTAAGCTTCCAGGCCCTGGTTGTATAACTCCTCGGCTTCTTCCCTGTCCATACGTTCTATTCGGGCTTCCAACTCTTCAATTCTGTTTTTTGCTTCATCCCTTTCCGGATTATATTCCAGAACCTTTCTGAATTTGTCCAGAGCTTCTCTAAACTCGTTGCGCTGGTAATGTTTGTGCCCTTCATTGAAATATCTCTCGGAAAGAGTTTCCCGGACATCTTCAAGAGCCGCTGCCAATTTGACTCTCCACTCGCGCATACCCTGAACCCGCGCGTAGTTTATACCCTGATTATATAACTCCATGGCCTGTTCGTGATTACCGCGATTATAGCTTTCCCTGCCCCGGTCGTAATAATTCTGGAGTCTTCTGCTGGCCTCCTGAATTCTTTTCTGTCTGTCCTTTCTTGCCTCTTCTTTTTCTTTCTGCCTTTCAGCTTCCTTTATTTCTTCTATTCTCTTTTGCGCTTCTTCATTTTCCTGGTCAATCATAAGAACGGCGGCGTAATACTGTATGGCGGCCTCGTAGTCTCCTGTTTCAAAAAACAATTCCGCCTGCTGCATCAGCTCTATAATCTCCTGAAGTTTTTCTTTGCTTACCTGACTCTGTCTAAGCATTGCCAGTGCCTTGGTTATTTCGGTTAAAAATTCTCTTGTATTGCGGTAGGCGGGATCTATTTGAGACACTTTGAGGAAGCTTTCTCTCGCTCCTGCCAAATCGCCCTCGTAAAACCTTTCCTCGCCTCTGCTGTAGAACCGTTCTATATCGCTCAGTTTTCTTTTATCCATAGGAATCTCGGCGCCGAATTTCAGTCCCGCAGAGAGGGAGTGAATTACGGAGCCGCCCTGCTGTTCAATTAAAGCGGCATAATTAAAAGTAAGTCCTTTAAGATTAAAGGCTAAACCCGCGCTTTTTTTGTTTTCCCCTTCGGAATTTATTAAATATCCGCCCCGCAGGAAAACGTTCCCCGTGGCTCTATGCTCCAGACCTACCCTGAAAACAGACGGGGCAGAATTAAGGGTATCATAAGAGACGCCTATACTTACATCATTTAATTCTTTTTGAAGATTTAAGTTAAAGCCAAGCGGAAGTCTGTTTTTCCGGCCGCCTATTTCATAGTTTCCGCCTATGTTTGTTAAAGCCATACCGAGAGTCAGGCTCCGGGAAAGAGCATATGTAAACCCGGCATCGGAAGCAACTTTAGTGACCTCTTCATCTCCTTCTTTATCATGAATTGCTTTTACATTAATGCCGGCGCTGCCCTTTTGACTTTTTCCATTTAATATGGGCAAACTGTAACCCAGCAGGGCTGAAGCTAAAAAGTCCTCCTGCTCGGAATCCTTTTCGAGGTAACTGAATTCGGCCCCGCCCACCCCTCTTAAAGTAGGATGGACATAGCTAAAGAAACTGTTTATCTTATCATTTTCAAAGAAAGATACGCCCCCCGCCACTTCTTTTCTGGCTATATTTGAAATGGCAGCAGGATTAAGTATCATGTTCTCCAGTTTATCGTTTCGCAGATACATTCCGCCGGAGGCTATATTAACAGCCCTTCCTTTGCGCATGTAGTCAAAATACTCCGCCTGCGCCGCCAAGGGCCAGGCAATCATAAAGCCCAACAAAATTCCCGTTAATTTAGTATAATATTTCATTTTTAAAAATTTATCTCCGTTGTTATAAACTGGGGCATATTTAAATCATCGCTGATTTTCACCGCGTAATCAAACTTAATGTTTCCGGTGCCGAAACGCCATCCCAGGGTAAACATGCCGTCAGTTTTATTCTCTTTGCCTACAGCCAGTTTTGCTCCCCCTCTTAAAATAAGATATTCGTGCAGAAAAACTTCCAATCCGGAATTGAGAGAAATGTTTTGTTCGTTTATGTAGTAGGGTAAATCCAGCGAAAGAGTGTACTCTACAGAATCAATCAGACCCGTGTATGAAACACCGGCCTGAGCTACCGCCGGCAGGGATTCCTCTTTTTTTATGTATGTTACGGGAGCCCCTATATTGCTGAGAGACAGACCCGCATTTATATTTTCAGCAGGTTTATATGTGGCCCCCGCATCTGCCGCAAAGCCGAAGGCTTTTTCTCCGAATATCTCGGAAAAAAATATTTTTAAATTCATTCCCGCCGAAAGAAACTCAAAATCCTGGGCGCTTCCCAGAATAAATATTATATCCTTCTGGCCTGCTTCTTTTCTTTCATAACCGTATAAATCATATACAGACAGGTCCCCGGTTCCGTAGTATTTCAGACCGCCGCCTATAGCCGTATTTTCAAGGCTCATGCCGAAAAGAGCCGAAGCATAGGAATCCTTCGCGTACCCCTGCTGATAAGAAAAAGAAAAAGTATAATCCGGTATTGTCAGCAGGGCTGCGGGATTATATTGCATTAAAGAAATATCCCCCTCCAATGAAGAGCAGGCGCCGGACAGGGCGGCGCTCCGGGCCGAAAAGGGATTAATAAGAGAATACATTGCGGAAGATCCCGGCCCGGAGGAAAAAAGATTAGAGCAGGAGAAAAACAGTATAGATAAAATTAAAAAATATCTTTTCATTTACCTTACCACCGGAACTCTTTTAATGCTCTGTATGCCGGGAGCCTGAAAATAAATTGTGTATACTCCCGAAGAAACCGTGGAACCGGATATGTTTCTGCAGTCCCATATTATGTAATCATCGCCCCCCACCGTATCTCCCGAGAGTTCCCTTACCAGCATTCCAAGGGAGTTATAAATCCTGGCTTTGACCTTGCCGGATTCAAGGCTGTTAAAGCGGATTTTAGCCACATCCCCCACATCGGGATTTACATAACCGTACTGCCCGCCCTGTATCTTTACATCATCCCTGTCCACTTTTATTTCTTTCTTTAAAAACCTGCTCACTCCCCCCGTGGTGGCAAACCAAAGAGAACCGTCGGACCCCGCGGCTATATCAGTTATATTATTGCTTATAATATCGCTGCTCCTTATATTATACTTTGTCCAGGTATTTCCATCGTATTCGACAGCCCCTTCCGACGTGCCCACCCATATATTTCCGTCCCTGCTCTGGCTTATTGATCTTATAACCCTGCTGAAAATAACTTCATCATCCAGAGTATAATTCGTCAAATCATTCATGCCTTCTCCCGTCCCCTCATCATTGCGGCTAAGGCCCTGCGGTGTGCCCAGCCACAGCCGGTCTGAGGAATCAAAAAACAGGCTCTGTACTCTGTTTATGGGCAAATCACTGTTGTCATAATCATACTTTTCCCATGTGCCTGTATCTTCCGGGTCCGGTATCTCGATTACTCCATCATCCGTGCCGGCCCATATTACATTATCGGGGCCTACAGCTATGCAGTATATATTATTGTCTTGGGGGATTTCAGGAACCGTTTTATCCCAATGGCCTATATCCTCTCCTTTTTTAAACCTTATGATCCCCTGGTCCGAGGTGGCTATCCATTTATATCCGTCCCGGTCAATAGCTATTGAATTGATGTTAAAAGTTTGACCTTCAATTAATTCATAACTTTCGCCGCGTGAGTTTGCAATACGGTCCGAAAGGCCGAACCATTTCACGTTTGAAGTGTCAAAGGCTATGGAAAAAGCAGCGCTGCTTTGGAATTTATCATACACATGCCATGAGCCGTCTTCAAAAAAGTTGATGCCCTCCATTGTGCCCGCCCATACTATTGAGTCCGGAGATTCTTTTATAAATTTTATGCTGTTATCAAGCAATTCACTGTCGTCGGCTGTATAGTTTGTCCAGGCGGGTTCAATTGCGCAAGCGTATGCGACGTTCATGAAAAACGCCGCGGCCGCTATGAATAAGATTTTATTATATTTTTGAGTAAATTTAATCATCAATTGATATTTTTGAGTTTTCCACTTTTATATTTATAACATCATCATGCCGCTCGGCTGCTATTTCTTTTACTTCTGAAGCTATCCTTATTGTATAGTTGCTGCTTGCGGGCATACTTATTCGCTTTCCGGTAAGGCCTATCCGGCCTACGGTAAGAGGCCTGCCGTAGTACATATAAGGCTCGCCGTTTATATATACCTTTTCGGATGTATCAAATCCGGGGGAAACGCCTATATTCAAAAAAAGCTGCTGCAGAGGATTCAGTTTTATATTAACGTTTTCCTGTGTTCCTTCTCTCAGATAAATGTGGGCAGTTTTCTTTTCATATCCTTCTTTTTCTACTGTTAGGGTATAAGAACCCGACTCCATAGACATGAAATCGGCAGGAGAAGTCTTTTGTTTGTTATAATTCTTTTCATCTGATTGAACAGTTACCCGCGCTCCGGAGGGATTTGTTCTTATCAATATATCACTCAGACTGGGTCCGGGAGCTTCCACCACCGGAAAATCGTTTTTGTAGCGGGTTTTAGTAAACAGAGCAAGGGCTCCGAAAAGAATAAAGACAGCCGCCAGGGTTATAAAAAACGGACTGCTGTATATTTTCTTTTTTGAGTTGGCAGCGCTCGCGGGCACAGAAGCTTTGGCCGGCGATAAATGCTCATCGATACATTCATCCAGCAACTCAAGTTCTTCCTTGCTTTGCTTAAAAGAAAATATTTTTCCTTCTTTAATTTGCGGGGAAACAGCTTCACTTTCTTTAACTTTTATAACCACAACTGTTATGTTATCGGATCCACCGGCATTTTTAGCAGCTTTAATTAAGTCGGAAGATATCTTATCGGGTTTATTTTCTCCCAGGGAAATAACTTTTTCTATTTCTTCATCGCTCACTTCTCCGCAAAGCCCGTCGGAGCATAAAAGAAATATGTCGTCTTTTTTCGTCTCCACCGCTTTATAATCAATTTTTACGGAAGAATTTGTACCCAGAGCCCTGGTAATTACATTTTTTTCCCGGAAGTTCTCAAGTTCTTTTTCTTTTATCTCTCCATCCTGGAGTAATTCCTCAACCCATGAGTGGTCAACGGTTACGCAGCTCAGATCCGAATTGCGAAATAAATATGTCCTGCTGTCTCCCACATTGACTATATTGGCGAAGCCCTTATCAAACATGGCAGAGGTAAGGGTGGTGCCCATCCCCCTGAGGGGAGGATACATAACGGCAAGGCGGAATAAAAATCTGTTGGCAAGGGCGGTATGAATAATCAAATATTTCCCGCTCTCGGGTATGTTTTCATAGTTATCTTTTAGCTGCTCAAATAATTCGCGGGATAAGGGCTGGTATATTCTGCCCACGGTTTCCACCACCGTTCTGCTGGCATAATCGCCCGCGGCGTGGCCTCCCATTCCGTCGCAGGCTACAAAAAGATCATATTGGGGAAAAACTCCGTAGGCGTCTTCGTTTTGAGGTCTTTTTAATCCTTTATCGGTTTTTGCTGAAAACTCTAAAAGCATATTTACACTTTCACCCCGGACGGTCTTTTTTCTTTCTTTTTATTTTTATTACTATAGCTGCAAAGCCGGCTGAAGCGATTAAAAACAATCCTACAGCTACAAACAAATTGTAATAGTCTCTTTTATCATCAGAGGGCATAAAGCCGCTGTTATGGGATGAATTTCTGAAATTTGACCAGGCAATATGGTTTTTAAATACCCTGGTGGAAGTTTCAAACAAGCTTATATTACCGTCGGTTGAAACAACAACAACATCAAGATGGCCGTTAGATAATATATCTCCTACAGCCGGAGTCGCGGTTACCGGCGCATTCATTTTGGCACTGGATAAAACGGGATCAGCTTCCCGGCCCGATTTTCCGTCTAAAATAAATACCGACCCGTCTTCGGTAGCCACTACAGGATCAGGGGTGCCGTTTTTGGTAAAATCAGCCAGGGCCAGTGAAGCAATAATTCTGTTTTGCTCTCCTTCAAGAGAAAAACTCCAGAGCTCCCGGCCGCTTCTGCCCTCAACGGCCATTATGTTTCCATTGGCCCATGCCAGTGCTATGTCCGCAAGTCCGTTACCGGTGAAATCGGAAACTACCGGAGAAGCGTATCGCAGAGGTGCTTCCAGCATGGAAAAAGGCTGAATACGGTAAAGCCAGTGAAGTTCTCCCCTGCCGTCTCCTGAAATCGCACCCATGAAATAAGCGCCCGTAGCACATATTAATTCATCGTTTCCGCTGTTATTTAAATCCGCTACCGCCGGTACAGTATTAATCTCATTTAAAACAAGGCTTAAGCCCTCGTACATATTAATTTCCTTGGTAAAATCCACAACATGCCTGTTTTCGGGATTGTCAGCTTCAAAATAATAAATCTGGCCTCCGTTGGTAGGCACAACCACATACTGCAACCCTCCGCTTTTTAAAAGCACGGGAGAAGACATTATCTGTTCGGCGGTCTGGAAATAATAGGGCTGACGTCCTCCTATGAGAGGGGAGTATATGAACCCTACAACATTATCATCGGTCACTGCAACTATATCTTTAAATCCGTTCATATCCAAATCCGCCACTAAAACAGAAGAAGCAAAAAGCAGTTTTCCGCCCAGAAAAGGACTGCGGTATATCAGGTGGCCTGAACGCCCGTCAAGAACATAAACTCGGGAATCATCGGATCCCACTATTATGTCTTTTACCCGGTTTCCGTTTATATCGGCCAGCTGAGGAGAAGTAAGGGTATTCTGCCCTATTTTCTTGGTCCATAAAAGCTTGCCGCTTCTGTTCCAGACATAGATTTCCCCATTGGGGGCAGACATAATAATTTCATTGTAGCCGTCTCCGCTCACGTCTCCTATCGCGGGGGAGGGAGTGATATCCAAATTACCATCCAGGGAAAAACCCTCTTCGTATGTTTTTAAAGCTTCAGGCTGCCAGTCGGATTTTCTCAAAAAATGCTGCTCGGGCTGCTCTTCTATTAGTGATATTCCCCTGAGTCCGTTTAATATCATATATGTGCCGGCAATGAGGAAGACCATAAAAAGAGAGAATCTAAATTTAGGTATAATTCTTGTCCAGAATATTCCTGCTTTTTTGGGGTGGGAATAGTTTTCATTTCCCCCGGTTACAAACCGGAATATGCTTTTTCCTATAAGTATTTCGTCGCCGGTCTTTAAATGAATCTCGTCTTTTTCATTTACCTGCCTCTGATTTACAAAAGTGCGGTTTCTGCTTCGCTTATCGGTAAGTATATATTTTTTCCCGTCATTGGTTATAGTTGCATGCCTGCGGGAAACGCTTTTATCCAGTTCTTTTGAAATCCATATATTGTTAAACTCCCGGGATCTTCCTATTTTGGTTTCCCCGGCTCCCAGCTCAAATTTTCTACCATCCATTTTTCCCTGGATTCCTATTAAAAATGGCTGTTTAGAAAGAGAAGAGGAAGTACATATTTTTAAAGAATAATCGCCTATTTTTAATTCGTCGCCGGGCTCTATTTTTTCCCGGTTAATCTTTTTTCCCTTAAGCAGGGTGCCGAAAGAGGTGTTTAAATCTTCAACTTCATATCCGGTTTCAGTTTTTCTAATCACGCAGTGCCGGTCGGAAACATGTTTATTATCTATAACTATATGATTTTTCCGGCTGCGGCCGACTTTAATTTCTTTCTTTTTTGTTTTGTATTCTTTTATTACTTCCGCTTTATTTTTAAGATAAAGTCTTATCATTCTTTCTCTCCGTTAAAGGCAAACAATCTGATTGATTTTTTTAACACGCATATGAAAACTCTCATTGTATATATTTAACTTATTATACGGTGTATTGTCAATTTAAACGGTTTTAAAAGACAAGCTGCACGCTTTCTTTAAGCCCGATTAACCAAATGGAAGGCTTTAATTAAGATTGTACCTGAACCTTCTGGTTCTCCCCTGAAGAATAATATAATCCGGATTTATCTCAACTATTCTGTTATTACGCACAAAATCACCTTCCTGATATAAATCATTATCTATAATGGCTGAAAGATTTCCATCCGCCCGGATTACTCCCTGTAAGTTTATTGCCGGCGCATATTCTACCTGTTCAGACTCTCCACTTTGTTTTTTATCACCCTCAGAGGATTCCTTTTCATCTTCATCTTCAGCCCCGGGGACATCAATTTTCATTTTATCAAGAGTGGTTTTTAACAGTTTGGAATTCTTTAGCGATTCCACCGTTCTTTTAGAATAATCACTTAAGGGTTCCTGTAATTCCAATCTCTGATAAAGAAAAGCACCTATAAGAACTATAACCATAAAAACAATAAACTTCTTCATAGCAAAGAAACTTATCCTCCGGCCATAACGGCCGCCGCCATTCTGAAAATAGGCAGATACATTGTTACAACAAAAAGGCCTACCACAACTCCAAGGGATATAATCATTACAGGTTCAATAAGTGAGCTGAATCCCTCTACCGCGGAATCAACCTCGTCTGTATAGTAATCCGATATTTTATTGAGCATTTCTCCTATTGAACCCGACTTTTCCCCTACTGCGGTCATGCTTACGGTAAGGCGGGGAAAGAGGCCGCTTTTACGCAGTTCCGAAGACAGGCTGCCGCCTTCAACCACCCCTAATTTAACCTTTTCAACTATTCTTTCGATTCTGGAATTGTATGAAACCTTGGAAGCTATATCAAGAGAAGCAACTACATCCACGCCGCTGTTTAAAAGAGTGGCCAGAGTCTGAAAAAAGCGGGCAAGTATAACCTTCAAAACAAGCTCCCCGAATATGGGGAATTTAAGTTTAAAAGAATCCACGAAATATTTGCCTTTATCTGTTTTATAAAAAAAAGAAATTCCCAGTGCAAAAAAGATAATGCCGGCAATGAAAAACAGTGCATTTCCCACCATAAACTCGCTTATAGACATAACTATTTGGGTGGGCACAGGCAAGTCCGCTCCCAGCGATTCAAACAGATTTTTAAACTGAGGTATAAGAAAAAAGACCAGGCCCACTATTATGAGAAGAAAAAAACCGAATATAAACAAAGGGTACATACTTGCAGAGCGCATCTGGCCTTTCAGTTTGACATTTTTTTCCAGGTAGTTGGAGAGGTCTTTTAATACATTCGCCAAATTACCGCTCTCCTCCCCGGCACCTATCATGTAAACAAAAACACTGCTGAATGTAGACTTATGTCGGGAAAAGCCTTCCGAAAGAGAGCTTCCGGCTCTGACATCATCCAGCACCTTTTTTAAAATAGACCTGAGCCGGGGATTATCCACAGCCTGGGACAGGTCTTCCAGGGCGTCGGCAACGCTAACCCCGGCTCCTATCATAGTGGAAAACTGGCGGCAGAAAACAGCTATCTCTCTTTCTTTAACTTTATTAAACATGGCCATTATAGTGGAACTCTTTTCTTTTTTATCTTTGG
>JBNJFW010000042.1:0-9969 GCA_051747165.1 Elusimicrobiota bacterium
GATTCACAGGTGATACGCTCTGATATTTGCGCGGTGCCCGCTGCTTCTATTGTAGGAGAAGCTGTTATGGCTATAGAGATAGCCGGGCTGGTTCTTGAAAAAACGGGGGGAGATTCCATGGTTGAGGTCAAGCGGAATTACAGTGCTTATATTCAGCAGCTGAGAGATTTTTAATGTCCGCAATGGGAGTGTCTTAATGAATATAGTGCTTACGGGAATGATGGCTACGGGGAAAAGCTCCGTAGGAAGAAATCTTGCCGAAATACTTGCTATGGGTTATATGGATACAGATGATTTAATTGAAAAGGATGTGGGTCTGAGTATTCCGGAGATTTTTGAAAAGCTTGGGGAAGATGAATTCAGGCGCCTGGAAAAAAAGGCGGTCAGGTGTGTGTCCCTGCTGGATAATTTTGTTATATCCACCGGAGGGGGGGTGGTTAAGGACAGCTCTAATATGGATGAGCTGGAAAAAAATGGTGTTGTTGTCTGTCTTACTGCTTCTGCAGAGGAGCTTTACAGGAGAGCTAAAAAGGCTTCTAACCGGCCTCTTCTTAAGGTAAGCCGGCCTCTGGATAAGATAAAAGAATTAATGCGGAAAAGAAATAAGTATTATTCCAGATGCGATTTAAGAGTTGATACCACTGAAAAGAAGCCGGATGAAGTGACAGATGAAATTATAGCTTTCATAAAGGATTCCCCTTAAGAAGTTAAGCGGGAGTTTAAATAAGAGAGTAGAAGTTAATGCTTATTGAGATAGAAACAAAATCAAAACCCTATAATGTAAGGATAGGCAATGAACTGGAAAGTTTTTCCGGGTTTATGCTTGAACATGTCCCTCCGGGCCCGGTGGTAATTATTACAGATGAGGTGGTGGGGGCTCTTTATTCTTCGCGTTTGTGCGGGGCTTTAAGGAAAAAGGGTTTTAGTCCGGAATTAATAGAAATTGAAACCGGAGAAAAAAGTAAGTCCCCGGAGAAGGCAAAAGAGTTATATTCTTTTATGCTTGGCTGCGGGGCCGAGAGAAGCACTCCCGTTGTGGGGCTGGGAGGCGGTGTTATTGGAGATCTTGCCGCTTTTGTTGCTTCAACTTATATGCGGGGGGTTCCTTTTTTTAATATTCCCACCAGTCTTATTGCTCAGACGGACAGCTCAATAGGGGGCAAAACGGGGGTCAATCTTCCGGAAGGAAAAAATTTGGTGGGCACTTTTTATCAGCCCGAGTATGTCCATACGGATGTTAATATGCTTGAAACTTTAAATGAAAAAGAATATGTTTCAGGCCTGGCGGAGGTCCTAAAGCATGCGCTTATAAAAGGGAATGACTTTTTTTCTTTTCTTAAGGAAAACGCAGCCGGGATTCGCAGCCGGGATCCGGGGGTTATGGAGGTGGTGGTAAGCGAGTGCGTTAAGGTCAAGGGGGATATAGTGAGCAGGGATGAGAAAGAAAAGGGCCTGAGAAGAATATTAAACCTGGGGCATACTCTGGGGCATGCCCTTGAGTCCGAAATGGGTTATGGTTCTATCACTCACGGGGAGGGAGTAGGGATAGGGATGCTTTTTGCAGCAAGGTTGTCCTCTTATCTCGGGTTATGCGCAGAGGCGTTGATTGAAGATTTGAAAGAAATTCTTTCTGAATTCAATCTCCCGCTTGAGGTTCCCGCCGGTATAGATTATAATGAAGTAGTAAAAAAAATGTTTTATGATAAGAAGGTCAGAGGCGGAAGGCTGGAGTTTGTTCTTCCTGAAAAAATAGGAAAAATAAAGCTGGGGGTGCCTGTTGAAATGGATATGGTGAAAAAGGTATTAATTGAAAAAAAATATTAAAAATTTATTTTTTGTTGTTTTTGTTTTTCTGATTAGCAATACTGCAGGTATGGGAGCGGATGAGGTGCATCCTCCTGTTCTTTTGAGGCTGGAGGGAACGGTCAATCCGGTGATAGCTGAGCATATTCAAAAAGAACTGGAAAATCCTGATGCTAGCTTTGTTCTTTTAAGAATGGATACGCCGGGCGGGCTTATGGATTCAATGAGGCAGATTGTGCGGGCAATTGAAGGATGTCCGGTACCGGTTGTTGTTTATGTGGGGGAAGCCGGTGCGCGGGCGGCTTCGGCGGGCACTTTTATTTTAATGGCCTCGGATGTGGCTGTTATGGCCCGGGGTACAAATGTAGGGGCGGCTCATCCTGTCGGGTTGGGAGGAGGGGAGGAGCAGGGTACAGGAAAGAAAGCCGTGGAGGATGCCAGGGCTTTTATTAAGTCGCTGGCGGAAAAGCATTCCCGTAATTATGAATGGGCGCAGAAGGCAGTAACTGAAAGCAGCAGCATAACGGCCCAGGAGGCCCGCGAAGTAAATGTTATAGATTTTCTGGTGGAAGATTTTTCTCATTTAAAGGAAAAGCTGGAGGGTGTAGAGGTGGAAAAGCAGGGTGTCTTATTCACTCTTTCCTTTAGCCGGGAGTTTAACCAGCCCGGGATGTCTTTTATAAGAAAATTTTTAAATTACCTTGCCCATCCCAATCTTGCTTATATTCTTTTAATCCTGGGTATTTACGGTTTAATTTTTGAGGTGGCCAATCCGGGGGTGGGCTTTGGAGCTGTGCTGGGAGGAATGTCCCTGCTTCTGGCGGCCCTGGCTCTTCAGATTATACCGGTTAATATAGTAGGCGTTCTTCTTATTGTTCTGGGAGCGATTTTAATGTTGACGGATGTCTGGGTCCCATCGGAAGGAATATTAACCATAGGCGGGGTTATAAGTTTTGCCATGGGCTCTTTCATTCTTTTTGATGTTACTGATTTTCCTTTAAGGGTTGCTCCCTCTTTGATAATAGGGGCTACAATTACTGTGGGAGCTTTTTTTATGTTTGCTGCCGGCGCCGGATTAAGGATACAGAAGAAGGCGGTTTTTACGGGAAAAGAAGGTATGGTGGGACTGGATGGGGAGGTTATTGATAAGCTGGCCCCGGAAGGCAAGGTGTATGTGAGAGGCGAGATATGGAGCGCTTTAAGTAATTCGGGCACAATTGAAAAAAATAAAAAAGTTGTGGTAGAACAGATAGAAGGCAATGTTTTAAGAGTTGCAGAAAAAGAGGAGGAAGTCTAATGTATGTAGTGATTTTAATTCTGGTCGTTATACTTATTTCGGCAGTGCGTATTGTTAATGAGTATGAAAGGGGAGTTGTTTTTAGACTCGGCAGGCTGGTAGGCGCTAAGGGGCCGGGTTTGTTTTTTATAATACCGGTTGTTGATAAGATTGTTAAGGTTTCTCTCAGAACTATAGTTCTGGATGTGCCGGTGCAGGAGGTTATAACAAAGGATAATGTTCCCGCCAGCGTTAATGCGGTATGTTATTTCAGGGTTATGGATCCTTCCAAGTCGGTGGTGGAGGTGCAGAATTATGTTATGGCTACATCCCAGGTGGCTCAGACCACTTTAAGAAGTGTGGTGGGTGAAGCGGAGCTGGATGAGGTTCTTTCGGAAAGAGATAAGCTTAATTCCAAGCTGCAGACTATTATTGATAAGGCAACCGATCCCTGGGGAATAAAGGTGTCCATGGTTGAAATAAAGGATGTTCAGATACCGGAAAGCATGCAGAGGGCCATAGCTGCTCAGGCGGAGGCCGAAAGAGACAGAAGGGCAAAGATAATAAATGCGGAGGGTGAGTTTCAGGCTTCGGAAAAAATTGCTCAGGCGGCTGAGGTGATAGACAGAAATCCGGTGGGAATACAGTTGAGGTTTCTGCGCACTCTTTCTGAAAAAGCAAGGGAAGGGAATTCTACAGTTATAATGCCGGTTCCGGTAGAATTGTTTAAGTCCTTTTTAAATAGGGAGAATAAAAAGAGCTGAGATGAAAACTCTTTTAGTTATCCACGGTCCTAATTTAAACCTTCTGGGCAGAAGAAATCCCGAGGTGTATGGCGTGCAAAGCCTGGATGAGATAAACCTCAAAATTGAAAAAAAAGCAAAAGAATTGGGTTTAAAGGCGGAGTTTTATCAATCGAGTCATGAGGGTGAAATTGTAAATAAAATCGGGGCCTCGTCTGCCGGGGCTCTTATAATAAATCCGGCTGCTTTTACCCATACCAGCGTTGCGATAAGAGATGCCCTTGAAGTTTTTTCCGGGTTTGTAGTGGAAGTCCATCTTTCCAATATTTTTGCCCGAGAGGATTTCAGAAGAAAGTCTTTAACCGCTGCTGAATCCGATGGCATTATTTCCGGTTTCGGGCCGCTGAGTTATGTCCTGGCTGTTGAGGCTGCAGAAAGATTGCTAAGCAAAAAAGAATAAAGCGGCTGGTCGAATATACCGCTTCTGAGGATGCCGATTTTTGCCTGGTATGCGGGGCTTCCGATATTTATTATTTTACTTCGGCAAGCTGTGGTGGAGTTTTAATTGCCGGCTCCGGGTTCCTGGAGCTTCATGTGCCTTCGGTGAATTATGAGAAGGCAAAAAATACTGTTTCGTTTGAAGGCGATGTTATTTCCTGCGGGAGTGCTTTTCCTTTTGAGTATATTAAAAAAAAGCTTAAAGGCAGGAGAGCGCTATGCGACGGGAGTTCAGTTTCCTATTCTTTTGGGCAGGATTTAGTTGAGCGCTGCGCAGAAGAAATAGTATTTAAAAACAATTTTACGGCAGAGATGAGAATGATTAAGGATGCGGATGAGATATCTTTTATAGAGGCTGCCTGCCGGCGCGCCGCGTTGTTAATGGAAAAAATAAACATTACTGACTGGCTGGACAAAAGCGAGGCTTCGCTGGCCGGGTATATAAACAGTCAAAGCTGGTCGGATGGCTGCCAGGGCCCGGCTTTTACTCCGGTGGTGGCTTCGGGTGTGAATTCTTCTTTTCCTCATCATATTCCCGGACCGGATAAAATAGTCGGGCCGGCGCTTAAAATTGATTTGGGATTAAAGTTTGCGGGATACTCAAGTGACTTGACAAGAACATTTATTTTGGATAAATTTAACAAGCATAAATTTTCTACTTTGATTTTTAAAAAAGTCCTGGAAGCTAAAAGCAAAGCAGCTGAAATGCTTGCACCGGGCAGAAAATGCAGAGATGTTTACAATGCGGCTGCGGCTGTTTTTGAGGAGTGCGGACTAAATAAATATTTTGTCCATAATCTGGGTCACGGACTGGGAATAGATGTGCATGAAAAACCCACGCTGGGGCCATCAAGCGAAGAAGTTCTTGCTCCCGGGATGGTTTTGACCGTAGAGCCGGGATTGTATATACCGTCGGAAGGCGGTGTCAGAATTGAAGATACGTATTTGATAACGCAGGAGGGAAGCAGAAAATTAACCAGAAAATCCCCATAAATAAAATATCTACCAAGATGTATATCATACTTTCGGGTAGTGTGTGCAGCGTTGAGTGGTTTCAGCACCACAAGCCGGGCAAGGGCGGCGCTTTTATGAAGGTTAAAGCCAGGGATGTGGAAACGGGACAAATACAGGAAAAAACTTTCCGGGCAAACCAGACCATACAGCAGGCTATAGTGGAAAAAAAACCCGCTCAGTTTCTTTATCGGGAAGACAGTTTTTATCTTTTTATGAATTCCGAAGATTATTCCCAGATTCGGGTGGACGAAAAAGTCATAGGGGATTTAAAAAATTTTTTAATGGAAGGTGAGGAGGTTCAGCTGCTTATGTATGAGGGACGCGCGCTGGATATAGAGCTGCCTCCTCAAATAGAAATGAAGGTAGTGAAAGCGGCGCCGGGCCTAAAAGGAAATACTGTCTCCGGAGCTACAAAAACCGCTGAAACCGAAACCGGTCATAAGATCAGTGTGCCGCTTTTTGTAGAAAAGGGTGATGCTGTGGTTGTTGATACCAGAACAGGCGAATACAAGTCCAGAGCGGGAGGCTGAACAATGAAACTCAAAGCAGTTTCGGACAGAATAAAAGAACTATCTAAGTTGACAAAAGAAACCGATATAGAGGAAATATCATATATTAAGGACGGGCTGAAGCTGGGAATAAAAAAAATGCCCGAGGTGTCTGCTGAAAAAAATAAGGAAAAGGGTTTAACGCCTCAAAAGAAAAAAAAGGAAGATGTACAAAAGGAAAGAAGGAAAGTCCATTCCCATTCTGTCGGGCACTTCAGGGATTTTATTCTGCCGTCCAGAAAAGCTCTGGCCAAAAAGGGTCAGTATGTGAAAAAAGGACATAAACTGGGAATGATAGAATCAATGAAGATAATGAAGGATATTCTTTCTCCTCATGAAGGAAAGATAGTGGAGAAGTTTGTAAAACACGGTGATGCGGTCGAGTACGGCCAGGACCTTTTTGAAATAGAAATTGTTTAAAAAAATATTAATTGCTAATAGAGGTGAAATTGCTCTCAGGATTATAAGGGCCTGCAAAGAGCTGGGTATAAAGACTGTGGTTATACATTCGCAGGTGGATAAAGATTCTTTTTCAACCCGCAATGCAGATGAAAGTATATGTGTGGGAGCTGACCCGGCCTCCGAGAGTTATCTTAATATGGCAAATATAATAAGTGCCGCTGAAATAAGCGGTGCGGATGCCATTCATCCGGGTTACGGTTTTTTAGCGGAGAATTCTCATTTTGCGGAAATATGCGAGACCTGTAATATTACTTTTATAGGGCCTTCGAAGGAAGCTATATTGTCCATGGGAGATAAGGCTACCGCCAGGGAAATAATGGACAGGGACGGGGTTCCTATAGTTCCGGGAAGCAATGGGATTATAACAAAAGTCGAGAAAGCCGCCAAGACGGCAAAAAAAATAGGCTATCCTGTTATTCTTAAGGCGACTTCCGGCGGCGGGGGCAAGGGAATGAGGATTGTTCAAAGCGAGGATGATTTGAGGGATCTTTTTTCTTCTGCCCAGAATGAAGCCAAAGCTTCTTTCGGCAACAGCGGAATATATATAGAAAAGTATATTGAAAATCCCCGGCATATTGAGTTTCAGATTATAGCGGATAAAAAAGGCAATGTGCAGTATCTTCCGGAAAGGGAATGCTCTATACAGAGAAAGCATCAAAAGCTCATAGAAGAGTCGCCGTCACCTTCGGTTGACAGCAAATTGAGAAAAAGAATGGGAAAAGCTTCGGTGCGGGCTGCAAAGGCAATAGATTATTCTACGGTGGGAACTGTGGAGTTTTTACTGGATAAAAATAATAAGTTTTATTTTATGGAGATGAATACCAGAATACAGGTTGAGCATCCCATTACAGAAGAGGTTACCGGAATTGACCTTATAAAAGAGCAGATTCGTCTTGCCGCCGGCAAATCGTTGTCCGAAAAAAAGATACTGGAACCCCGCGGGCATGCCATAGAATGCAGGGTTAATGCTGAGGACCACACTAGAAATTTCCGGCCCTGCCCGGGAGTGATTTCTTATTTTAATTTACCCGGGGGTTCGGGTATAAGAGTGGATACGGCTGTCCATGCGGGGCATGAAATTCCGGCCTATTATGATTCAATGATTGCAAAGCTTATATCTCACGGTAAGAACAGAAAAGAAGCAATAGCAAGAATGAAACGGGCGCTGGATGAGTTTGAAATCGGAGGAATAAAGACTACTATTGATTTTCACCGCTTGGTTATGGAAAATCCTGTTTTTATAAAGGGAAAGTACGATACCCATTTTATTGAAGATAAAATAAGGCTCTGATGCAAAATCCGGTAAAGGATTACATAAGAAAAGCCGCCGCTGCAATTTCGGCGCTGGAGAAGTTAAGCGGAAAAATAGAGAAAGCCGCTGATTTAATAGTAGAGTCTTACAGTAGGGGGGGAAAGGTTATACTTTTCGGCAATGGGGGAAGCGCAGCCGATGCCCAGCATATAGCAACTGAGTTTGTGGCGAGATTCAGAAGAGAGCGCCCGGCAGTTCCTGCTATTTCACTGACTACCAATACTTCAATGCTTACCGCCATAGGAAATGATTACGGCTTTGAAGAAATATTTTCCCGGCAGCTTGAAGCAAGTATGGGAGAATGTGATGTGGTTGTGGCTATTTCCACTTCCGGGGCTTCAAGAAATGTTTTAAAAGCTATAGAAACCGCCCGGGCCGCCGGGCTTCCGGTTATAGGATTTACGGCAGGCGAGGCGGGAGAAATAAAAAATAAGTGCGACCTGCTTATTAATGTCCCTGCGGATGAGACGTCTCACGCCCAGGAATGCCATATAGTTTCGGGCCATGCTATATGCGAAATGGTAGAGCAAAAGTTATTTGAAAAGAGATGAAGCGAGTTTACTCAAGCATTTCGAGTTTCTGCGAAAAGATAGAGGAGATAAGGGAAGGTAAAAAAGTTGTATTTACAAACGGATGTTTTGATATCCTTCATGTAGGTCACATACATCTGTTAAAAGAGGCAAAAAAGCAGGGCGATGTTTTAATTGTAGGCTTAAACAGTGATAAGTCGGTTAAAAAAATAAAGGGTCCCTTGAGGCCGGTTATAAAAGAGAAAGACAGGGCAGCGGTTCTGGCTGAATTGCGGCCTGTTGATTTTGTGGTTTTTTTTAACCGGGAAACACCTTATACTTTAATAAAAAAAATAAAACCCGATGTTCTTGTTAAGGGAGGAGAATACTGCCGGGATAAAATCGTGGGGCATGATATTGTTTCAGATACACGGAGAATTAAAATGAAAAAGGGTTTTTCCACTACGGAAATAATTAAAAAAGCGGCCGAGCTGTCCGGTAAAGAAAATGCAGGATGAGGATTTAAGAAAAAAAGCTATAATAGATGCCAATATAAATCGGGCGGCTGAGGGTTTGCGTGTAGTGGAAGACTGGGCACGGTTTTATATGAGGAATGAGGAGTTAACCTTGAGGCTCAGAAGTATACGCCACTTGCTATGGGATATCTCAAAATCAAGTTATCCCCAAATCATAAAGGGAAGAAATACAGGCAGTGATATATTATCGGAGTCAAAAGAAGGAACAAGAGAAAAAGAAGAAGATATTCCCCGGGCCAGTCTTAACAGGGTAAAGGAGGCTTTAAGGGTCCTGGAGGAGTTTGCCAAGCTGATATCCCGCCAGGCGGGGGGGGAATTTAAAAAAATGAGATTTGAAATGTATAATATAGAAGAGAAATTTTATGAATGATATAATAAAAAAAATATCCCGTAAGGAGAATATACCGGCCGGAGATCTTAAGAAGGGGGTTGAGAACGGTACGGTGGTTATTCCTTTAAATAATAAAAGAAAAAACCATATAGAGCGCCCTGCTGCCATAGGAAGCGGGTTGAGTGTCAAGGTGAATGCGAATATAGGTGCGTCTCCGGACATTAATGATGTGCAGACCGAACTTGAAAAATTGAGAGTTTCAACTATGGCGGGTGCGGATACGGTAATGGATCTCACTATAAGCCGGGACTGGGAAAAAATTCTTAGAGAAGTTATTCTAAATTCCGCTGTACCCGTGGGGACGGTACCTGTCTATGGCGCAGTTTGCTCTAAAAGTAACATATATGAGCTTAATGAGCGTGATTTTATTGACATTGTAGAAAAGCAGGCTCAAATGGGCGTGGATTTTATGACAATACATGCAGGAGTTACGCGTAAAACGGCCCGCGCTTATGATGAGTCTTGCCGGGTGGGCGGCATGGTTTCCCGCGGGGGCAAACTTCTCTACCGTTGGATGAAGAATAAAGAACGAGAAAATCCTTTTTATAATTGTTTTGATGAGGTTCTGAAAATTGCGTCCGAATATTCTGTGACCATTTCTCTGGGAGACGGCCTTAGGCCTGGTAGTATTATAGATGCTTCCGACGGAGCTCAATATTGCGAGCTTGAGGTGCTGGGAGAGCTTTCCCAAAGATGCATGGATGCGGGGGTTATGGTAATGATAGAGGGACCGGGGCATGTGCCGATTGATAAGATAAAGGAAAACATTTCCAAAGAAAAGAAAATATGTAACGGCGCTCCTTTTTATGTCCTTGGTCCGCTTACCACTGATATCGGCGCGGGTTATGATCATATTACTTCAGCTATAGGCGGGGCT
>JBNJFW010000043.1:0-9600 GCA_051747165.1 Elusimicrobiota bacterium
TCGGCGGTTTCTCCGGATTGGGAGATGGTTATTACCAGGGTGTTCTTGTCGATGGGGGGGTTGCGGTATCTGAATTCCGAAGCTATGTCGACTTCACAGGGTATTTTAAGGCCGTCTTCAAGAAGAAATTTTCCTATAAGACAGGCATGATAGGCGGTTCCGCATCCCACCATAAATATTTTGTTTATTTTATCGAAGCCTTTTTTGGTGAAATTAAAATTTTCAAAGGATACAATTCCGTCCTCCTGGTTGAGCCGGCCTATGAGGGTCTCCTGAAGGGCTCTCTGCTGCTCATAAATCTCTTTAAGCATGAAGTGTCTGAATCCCTGCTTTTCAGCCATGACCGGATCCCATGTTATTTTAGAAATCTTTTTTTCTGCTTTTTTTAAAGATTCATCGAAAATATCAACGGAATCTTTTTTTATGGAAGCTATCTGGTTGTTTTTAAGGTATATGACTTTTCGTGTGTAGGGTATAATCGCCGGTGCGTCGGATGCTATGAAGTTTCCGTCTTCCGATATTCCTATTATAAGGGGAGAGTCTTTCCGTACGGCAATAATCCGGCCGGGAAAGTCGGAGTTGATTATGGCCAGGGCATAGGATCCTTTTATCTTTGAGGTGGCGTTTGCGACAGATTTAAGCAGGTCTTTTGTTTTTTTTATTTCGCTTTCAATAAGATGGGCTATAACCTCGCTGTCTGTCTGGGAGTTAAATGTGTGTCCGGCTTTAATAAGTTTTTTTCGCAGTTGGATGTAGTTTTCTATTATGCCGTTGTGAACCACTACTGTCTTTTGGAGGCAGCAGGCGTGCGGGTGGGCGTTTTCATGAGAAGGTTTTCCGTGCGTGGCCCATCTGGTGTGGCCTATTGCCGTATTGCCTTCAGGCATTTTTAAGCTTAGTTTCTTTTCAAGTTCTTTTATTTTTCCTTTACATCTTTTTCTGTTTATTTTTCCTTTTTTGGTTAAGACGGCTATTCCCGCCGAGTCGTATCCGCGGTATTCAAGCCGTTTAAGCGAATCTATTATTATTGCGGCTGCTTCACGTTTGCCGGTGTATCCGGTTATTCCGCACATTATTTTAAAAGCCTTTCAGCCGCGCTGTATATTTTTTCAACTGCTTTTGTCGTGATTTCTTTTGTGGGACCTTCTGCCATTATTCTAAGCAGGGGCTGGGTTCCGGAGTATCGTACCAGCACCCGGCCGGAATCTTTGAGTTCTTCCTCGGTCTCTTTTATTATTTTTAATAAATCCGGAGAAGAACTTAAATCTTTTTTCTTTTTCAAAGGAAGATTTTTAAGGATCTGGGGATATACTTTCATTTGGGAGGCAAGAGATGAAAGTGGTTTTCCGGTTTTTTTCATTACGCCCAGCAGCTGGAGAGCCGTAAGTATCCCGTCTCCTGTGGTATGGTGGTTGAGAAAAATTATATGGCCTGAATCCTCTCCTCCCAGAACAGCTTCTTCTTTGAGCATTTTTTCCAGAACGAATCTGTCTCCCACCGAAGCGGTTATTTGCTTTATCCCCATTTTGCTCAGGGATTTTTTAAGTCCTATATTGCTCATAACAGTTGATACCACGGTGTGGTTTGAAAGAAGTCCTTCTTTTTTATAATGGCGGGCGCAGATTGCCATTATCCTGTCGCCGGTAATAATTTCTCCTTTTTCGCTTACGGCTATAATGCGGTCTCCGTCGCCGTCAAAGGCCAGTCCTATGTCCGCTTTTTTTTCTAAAACTTTTTTTGCAAGTTTTTCAGGGTAAAGGGAACCGGCGTTTTCGTTTATGTTTGTTCCGTCCGGCTCTATGTTTATGGGAGTGGTGTCTGCCCGCATTTCACGAAATAAAACGGGGGCGACTTTGTATGTGGCGCCGTTTGCGCAGTCCAGAACTATTTTTGTTCCCTCAAGAGAAATTCCTTCCGGAAATGTGTGTTTAAGGAAAACAATGTACCGGCCCAGGGCGTCGTTTGCTCTGTATGCTTTACCTATTTCGGCGGAATCAGGAAGGAGGGTATGAAGGTCATGCGAGCATACAAGTTCTTCTATTTCCTTTTCCCTGGCCTCGTTGAGTTTCATCCCGGAGTTGGAAAATATTTTTATTCCGTTGTCCCGGTAGGGATTGTGGGAGGCTGAAATGACTATCCCCGCATCTGCATCCATGTTTGTGGTTATAAATGCTATGCCCGGGGTGGGTATTGGACCGATAAGTACTACATCTCCCCCCATTGAGCAAATACCGGTTGCCAGGGCGCTTTCCAGCATGTAGCCGGAAAGCCTGGTGTCTTTTCCTACTACGATTCTGGGACGGTGGCTTTTGTGTTTTTTCAATGTGTGGGCAAGGGCCTGTCCTATTCTTACAGCGGTTTCGCTGGTCATAGGCTCTTTGTTTGCCGTTCCTCTTATACCGTCGGTACCGAATAGTTTTCTCATTTTAAAGTGTCTTTAAGTATTTCCTGCCTGAGTTTTATTATGGTTCCGGGAGGGTAGTATCCCATGGCGGTTGTATTGGGGTATAACAGGGTGTTTTTGGATAATATGGTTCCCGGCGAAGTTACGCTGTTGCAGCCGGTTTGAACGCCGTCTGCTATTATTGCTCCTAATTTTCTCAATCCGGTTTGAAAGGTTTTGTTGTCGCTTTTGATTTTTATTTCGCTTCCGGAAAGTTTGAGGTTGGCAAGCTTGGTCCCGGCTCCCAGGTTTACGCTGCCCAGTATGCTGTCTCCTATGTAAGCAAAATGGCCGGCTTTTGAATTGCCCAGAAGGCATGAGTTTTTAACTTCGCTGCAGTGCCCTATAACGCACGCAGGGCCTGTAATTACGTTTCCGCGCACGTATGCTCCGTGGCGAACCTGGGTGTTCGGCCCGATTATTGAGTTGTTTGCTATATATGCGCCGGGCTCTATTACTGCGTTTTCCCCGATTTCTATTTTATCTCCGCAAATGTATGCTCCCTGAAATATTTTTGCTTTGTTTTTTAAAATGGTGGTTTTTTTTACTGTAAGCGAGTCCAGGGGTATGGTAGAAATATTAGGATTGATGTTTTTTTCTATGTAAGGGGCTATGTTTTTTAAGCCGTCCCATACATAGCCCGCGCCTTTCATGAGGCTTTTAAAAAGAGTGTTGTCAACATTAAAAAATTCTTTTGGCTCAAACATATTATAAAATAGCATAGTAAGGTTAAAAAATCAACCAGTTTTGCCCTTTGATTTAGAAAAAATTGAAAAATAAAAGTAATTATAATAAACTATAGCTGAAAGGAAGGTTGAGCCGTGTATAAAAAAGCAAGATGCTATTTTGATATTGAAACTTTTGGAGGCCTTGAGATAGGCCCTTCGATGGTTATAACTGTGTGCGGAATTTATTATGAGTCCGGGGATATTGTTCAGCTTGTGGGCGATGAGATTAATGCCGCAAGTCTTGAGAGATGCTTTGAGAAAAGTGTTGTGTATACTTATAACGGTTCGAGGTTTGATATTCCCGTTGTAAAGGAAAAAACCGGGCTGGATATTTGCAAGGTGGCTCCCTGCAGGGATCTTATGTATGACTGCTGGAAGAAGGGTCTTTACGGCGGGCTTAAAAAAGTGGAAAAGAAACTGGGCATATATAGAGAGACGGTCGGTGTTGACGGAATGGAGGCCATGGCCTTGTGGAAAAGATATAAGGAGGGGAGCCCGGAAGCACTTCGGGTTCTTTTGAAATATAACCGCGAGGATGTGGTTAATCTTGAGCTTTTAAGAAAAAAGCTGGGGGTAGGTTAAGCAGACAGGAGAATTTATGAGAAAAAATATTTGTATTTCAGTTTTGGTTCTGGTTTTACTGGGTGGGGTAAATTGTTTTGCCGGCGAGTGGGAGTATTCCGGACTTGTTTCAGCCAGTTATAATGAGACGCATGTTTCAAGTAACTGGTCCGGCAGTGAGCAGAACTCCAAAAGCTGGATGATGAAAGGTGATTTCAGGGCCGGGAAAGAGTCTGATGTTTTAAGCCGGCGTAATACGTTCAAGGCCGAATACGGCCAAAGCAGCGTTTCGGGTTCTCCCAGTCAGATTACGGCGGATTTCATTGATATGGAAAGTATATTTATGCGTAAGTTTAATTTGTATGTTAATCCTTATGCAGCTGCTTCTCTTATATCTCAATTTAATGAGTTTTTTGACCCGGTTGTTTCCGGGCAGTCTCTCGGGCTGGGCTGGCAGCTTATTAAAAAGGAAAACCAGGATTTAAGTTTAAGGCTGGGAGGAGCTTTAAAGCAGACTTTTGAAAGCTCTGAAAGGCCTGTTTATGACAGCGGGGCCGAAAGCGCAGTCAATTACAGTATGGATTTTGGAAGCGGCAGGAAGTTTGTTTCCGAGTTAAAAATTTTTACTCCATTTGACGGAAGCGCCGACTTAAGGTGGGACAGCAGCCTGTATGTTAAGCTAAGGGAGTATCTTAGCGCAAGTTTAGGGTATCTGGCTCTTTTAGGCCCTGAACCGCAGTCTTTTCCCGAAGATGTGCAGACAAGAGTTACAACCGGCCTGGCATTTTCTTTTAATTTGCTGTGAGGCCGAAAAACATCCTGGATATAAAAATATATTATTCGGATACGGACTGCGGGGGAGTTGTTTATTATGCTAATTATCTTGTGTATTTTGAAAAGGCGCGTACTGAATGGATGGAAAGCAGGGGCGCCGGGGTAAAAGACCTTTCGGAAAAGGGAGTTCTGTTTATTGTAGCCGGGGCTGATTTGAGCTATAAAAGGCCGGCCCGCTACGGGGATGTTATAAGAGTGAAAACCCGGGCGGATAAAATAGGAGCGGCCAGAATTGTTTTTTCTTACCGTATATTTAATAAAAACACCTCTGAGCTTCTTGTTACCGGCAGTACGACTTTAGGCTGTATTGATGAAAACATGAGGCCCAGGAGAATACCTGCGGAAGTTGCGGAAAAATTAAGGGCTTGAATTTGCGGAAAATGGAAAAAAAATTTCAAAAAATATTCGGTTGTTCTCCAAAAGAAATAAGAGAGTGCTGTCTGATCCTTCCTTCAAATGATGCGGGTTTGTTCCGGAGCTTGAATTTAGAAGAAATTCGTCGGGGGCTTTTTTTTAATGTCCAGTCCTCAGAGGGGGTCTCTCTGGTGTCTCTTAAGGACCGGAGCCTGGCCGGGGATTGCGTAATGTATCTTAAGGACACCTCCTGCAGCCGGGTTGTGCTGATGGGAAGCTGCGGGGGGATAACTCTGGAATGCGGGGACATCGGTATTGTATATGAAAGCCTTAATCTGGAAAGTTTTTCCCGGTTTTTAGCTTTCGAAAAAGATAAGGCTCCGGAGACTGTTAAACCTTCCAAAGCTTTTTTTGAAAATATCTTACAATCGGCTCCGGCTAAACTGAAAAAAATAAGGTGCGCTACTTTATCCTCTTTTTACCTGCAGGAGCAAAAGTTAGAAGTTTTAAAGTCTAACGGGGTTGATTGTGTGGATATGGAAGCTTCAATGGTTTTTTCGGCTGCGGATTGCTGCGGTATGGAGGCGGTTGCTGTTTTTTATTGTGCCGATCAGCCGGGTAAGATAAATTTTTATGATAATTTTAGTCTTGCCCTAAGAAATAAAATTAAGTCTTCCAAAAAAAATCTTTCCAAAATAGTAATAGAAATTATAGGGAAATGAACAGGCCCGCCAGGATTAAGGAGTATATTTCTTCAGCTTATCCCCGCCTGGGGGTAAATAAAAAAAGGGAAGTTGCGCGTTTGGTTTATGAAATCGCAAAAATAAAAAAATTAGATTATGCAAGTGTCTTTGATGAGCTTCGCAGGAATAATTTAAAGGATTTCAGGAAAATTAAACAGTATCTTTTAAAGAAAAGGTTTCCCCTTTCTTATTCAGAAAATTTAAACCCCTATCTTCCTGCTCTTCAATTGAATGAGGAATACAGAGTGTTGCCGGAAGAAGAATTTTTATACCCCTCAAGTGTTTTTTATGATAGTGCCGGAGAGAGCTCGGAAATTTTAAAAAAAATAAAAAAGGAGTATCCCGAAGCTGAGTTTGTAAAAATAAACTCGCTGAAGGATTATGTGGCCGAGAGGGGTTTTTCTACGGCAACATATAATAAAAGGCGAAGTCAGTTTTTTGCCGTTAAGGAAAAATATGATTTTGTCAAACCTTGTCCCTGTACTTCAAATTCAGTTAATTGCGGGTATAATATAATAAATATGGGTTTTGGCTGTCCGTATGAGTGTTCTTATTGTTATCTGCAGGAGTACAGTAATACTCCGGGAATAGTAGTACCGGTAAATACCGGTGATTTTATAAGTGATCTGGACAAAAAAATTAAGTCCGGAAGGCGCTACGGCACGGGTGAGTTTACGGATTCGCTGGCTCTTGATCACATCACCGGGTTTTCTGAAGTTCTTGTTAATTTTTTCAGGGGAAGAGAAGCTTTGCTGGAGCTTAAAACCAAAAGCTCAAATATTCAAAACCTTTTAAAGACAAGGCCGGCTGAAAATGTGGTGGTTGCTTTTTCCCTTAATCCTCAGAGTTTTATAGAAAAAAATGAGTTTTACTGCGCTTCGCTTAAGGGCAGACTGGAGGCTGCCGGGGCATGCTCCCGGGCGGGTTACGGGGTGGCTTTTCATTTTGACCCCATAGTTCTTTATCCGGGGTGGGAAAAGGATTATGCGGAGGTGGTGAAGATGATGTTTAATTATCTCAGCCCTGTGGATATAAAGTGGATAAGTCTGGGAACTTTCCGGTTTAAAAGAGAACTTAAAAAAATTATTGAAAACAGGTTTCCGGAAAGTGATATATTAAATGGCGAGCTTTCCATATCTTTTGACGGCAAGTTGCGCTATCCGAGGGATATGCGCATAGATGCTTACCGAAAGATGATAGCCGAAATCGAGAGGGAAAGTAAGAATCCTTTTATTTATCTTTGTATGGAAAGCAGGAGTGTTTGGAACGATAGCGGATTAAGCAGAGCATGGGGCTGGAAAAACTTGCTCTCTTAAAGGTTGCATTAAAGAGTTTAATTGTTATTATTTAAATATGAAGAAAGTAAAAGAAAAGTTGTGCGTGAAGCTTAATCCGCATCACTGCAAGGGCTGCGGCTACTGCATAAAAGTATGCCCGGACAATGCCTTGGAGTTTGAGAAGCATTTTAATTCTTCCGGATACCGTCCTGTAAGGTGGAAGGGCGATTGCAAGTTGTGCGGTTTGTGTTATAAGGTGTGCCCTGATCATGGAATTGAAATAGATGAGCAAGAAACTCCTTAAGGGAAATTACGCCCTGGTAGAGGGGGCCATACATGGAGGAGCCGATGCTTATTTCGGTTATCCCATAACCCCGCAAAATGAGGTAATCGAACATATGTCCGAAAGAATGCGGTCGGAGGGAAGGGTTTTTCTTCAGTCCGAATCGGAACTTGCGGCAATAAATATGGTCTTCGGCGCTGCTTTAACCGGCAAGAAAGCCATAACAACTTCGTCCTCACCCGGTGTTTCTCTTATGCAGGAAGGAATATCTTATCTGGCCGGATGCGAGCTTCCGGCCGTTATTGCTAATATTCAGAGGGGAGGCCCGGGGCTGGGAAATATATCGGGTGCCCAGGGAGATTATTTTCAGACTGTAAAAGGAGGAGGGCATGGTGATTACCGTCTGCTTACTTTAGCGCCGTGCAATGTGGAAGAGATGTATAAGATGACGCGCGAGTCTTTTGATCTTGCTTTTAAGTACAGATGTCCGGTTTTTATTTTATCTGACGGGGTGATAGGGCAAACCATAGAGCCGGCTGATATTGATGATAATCCGCCTGTATATGAGAGCAGAAGCAGTGATTTAGGCTGGAATCTAAACGGATGCCGGGGAAGGGAAAGAAGGATTATACGCTCGCTTTATATGAAAGAAGGAGAGCTTGAAGAATTAAATTACCGTCTTGCCGAAAAGTACGAAAAAATGGAAAAAGAGGTGAGATGGGAGGAAAGAGATACGGAGGATGCCGATGTCATTCTTGTGGGTTACGGGACATCTGCCAGAATAAATTACGATGCCTGCATAAAGGCAAGAAAGATGGGTTTGAAAGTAGGATTTTTCAGACCTAAGACTCTTTATCCTTTTCCTTCCCGCCGGATTAGAGAGCTTTCAAAAAAATCTGATTTTCTTGTGGTGGAGATGTCAATGGGACAGATGGTTGAGGATGTGCGCCTTTCGGTTTCCGAAAACACAAAAGTTGATTTTTATGGGCGGCCGGCCGGAGGTCTTCCGGAAACAGAGCAAATTATAAAAAGATGCGGGGATATATTAAAATGAAAGCTGTTCTTCCTGAGAGTCTTATTAAAACAAAGCATCATTATTGTCCGGGCTGCGGGCACGGCATTGTTCACAGGGTTATATGCGAGATTGTTGATGAGCTTGATATAAGGGAGAAGGTAGTTGCCATAGCCCCGGTAGGCTGCGCTGTGTTTGGATATTTTTATTGGAATTTTGATACGGCCGAGGCTGCCCACGGGCGCCCGCCTGCTGTTGCCACTGCTATTAAAAGGGTTTTGCCGGACAGAGTGGTTTTTACTTATCAGGGAGATGGGGATTTGGCCGCAATAGGGGGAAATGAAATGCTTCATGCGGCCAACAGGGGTGAGAATATAACGGTGGTTTTCATAAATAATGCCTGTTATGGAATGACGGGTGGGCAGATGGCTCCCACTACGGTTATGAATCAGAAAACATCAACTACTCCTTCGGGAAGGAGTTATGATGACGGTTATCCTTTAAATGTATGCGAGCTGCTTAAGGAGCTGGAAGGAACCTCTTATATTGAAAGGACGGCCGTTGATACTCCTTCAAATATAGTTAAGACAAAAAAGGCATTGAAAAAAGCTTTTAAGTGTCAGCTGGATAAAAATGGATTTTCTCTTGTTGAAATACTCTCCATGTGTCCTGTGGGCTGGAAGCTTTCGCCGGAGCAGTCTGTTGAATGGATTAAGAAAAGCATGTCGAAAAGGTTCCCTCTTGGAGTTTTTAAGGACACACTGTGAGAAAAGAAGTAATTATAAGCGGATTTGGAGGTCAGGGGGTTATGCTTGCGGGGGCTTTGCTTTGTTATGTGGGGATGAAATCAGGGAAAGAAGTCACTTTTTTCCCTTCCTACGGAGCGGAAATGAGAGGGGGAACAGCAAATTGCAGGGTTATAGTATCAGAGGGAATAATCGGTTCTCCTGTTTTTGTTAATCCGGATATTTTAATCTCAATGAACAGGCCTTCATTTGAAAAGTTCGAGGGAAGAATTAAAGACCGGGGCATTGCTTTTGTTAATTCCAGTCTTTTTTCTCCTGAAGAAAATCCGGAAAGAGCTTATGAAATAGTTAGGGTCCCGGCAAATAAAATAGCGGAAGAGTCCGGGGCTATTCTTACGGCTAATATGGTCATGCTGGGAGCTCTTTCCAAAAAAACCGGTATTGTCAGTATTGATACTTTACTAAAGGCCATACCCGAAGCTCTTCCGGGCAAGAAAAACCTGTGGGAAGCTAACAAAAAAGCTTTAAATGAGGGTTTCATCTCTATTGATTAATTAAAATACGGCAAATTGGCTTGAAAAATATTTGCCATTGATTTATATTTTAATTTATCTTAGTA
>JBNJFW010000044.1:0-9565 GCA_051747165.1 Elusimicrobiota bacterium
GGCTCTGCTGATGGGGAGGAAAAACATCAATAATTCTGTTAATAGACTGGGCCGCGTCAGGAGTATGAAGCGTGGCAAAAACAAGATGCCCCGTCTCCGCTATGGTAAGAGCGGAAGAAATAGTTTCCATATCCCGCATTTCTCCCACCATGATAATATCCGGATCCTGCCGCATGCAGTATTTAAGGGCCCTGGGAAAAGTCTTTGTATCCGAGCCCACCTCCCTCTGGGTTACAACACAGTTTTTATGCGGATGAACAAATTCAATAGGGTCCTCAATAGTAATAATATGCCCCCGCCGGTTTTCATTAAGATAATTTATTACCGAAGCAAGCGTGGTGGACTTTCCCGAACCCGTAGGACCGGTAACCAGAACAAGACCAACCGGAAGGCGTACAACTTCATTTATGGCCCCGGGTAATCCCTGCTCCTCAAAAGAATAAAACCGGTTGGGAATAGCCCTTAAAGAAGCGCAAACGGCCCCCTTCTGCAGATAAACATTGGCCCTTACCCTGCCTAAATCTTTTATTCCAAAAGAAAGGTCAAGCTCATGTTCGGCCTCAAACTCCTCTTTCTGCTTATCGGTAAGCGTACTGTAAATCATATCCCGGCACTGCTCCTTGCTTAAACTTTCGGTATTGACTCTCCTCACCTCCCCTCCTATTCTAAGTACCGGAGGAACGCCCGCATGCAGATGTAAATCCGAGCCTCCCTTTTCAAACATAAGCTTAATAAGCTGGTCTATTTTTGCTTCCATAAACACCTTCTTTTCATATTTACATACCGACTTTTCCCTATTTGATTAACAGGGCTTAATCACCTATGTCTTTTGAGACAAAACCTCGAGAGCTGTAAAACAGGAAACCGAAACTATATCCTCAACACTGCATCCGCGCGAAAGATCATTAACAGGTTTCCGGAACCCTTTCAGAATAGGACCGGTAGCCCTCATACCTCCTATTCTCTGGGCAATTTTGTAAGCTATATTTCCGGAATTTAAATCGGGAAAAATAAGAACATTAGCTTTTCCCTTAATCCCCCCCTCAGGGTCTTTTTTTTGGGCAACATCCGGAACTATGGCCGCATCAAGCTGAAGTTCCCCGTCAAAATCAAAACCGACATTTTCTCTTCTTAATCTATCAACAGCCGAGACTACCTTACGGGTCATAGAATGCGATGTGCTGCCCTTTGTGGAGAAGGAAAGAAAAGCAACCCTTGCTTTCCATCCCATTATATTTTCCGCGGCTTCAGCCGTAGCGCAAGCTATATCAACAAGTTGTTTTTCATCCGGATCGGGAACTATAGCGCAATCGGCAAACAAAAAAGAGCCCGCTTCTCCTATTTGCCGATTTTTTGATTCCATAAGAAAAAAAGAAGAAACCAGGGATCTTCTCTCATTTAAACCGATATTTTTAAAAGCGGACTTAAAAACCTGCGCCGTAGTATAGGAAGCGCCGGCAACCATTGCGTCACACCGACCTTCAGCCACCATAGCAGCAGCTTTTTCAAGAGAATTTTTTTCCGAATCAAGAACCGTAGCCTCGGCATAAGTCTCCCTTTCAACTATATCCGCAGCTTGCCTCACTCTTTTATCCCCCCCCTCGGGAAAAACAAGCCTAACTCCTGAATTTAAAGTTCTCTTTTTTATTTTATCTATTTCCATTTTAAAACCTTTCCTTCATCTTTTTTTCCACAATATACGGCACCAGCGTTGAAACATCTCCCCCCAGAGAACAGACCTCCTTTACCACAGATGAAGACAAAAAGGTAAACTCCGGAGAAGGCATAAGATATACAGACTTTATACCGGGATTCAGCCTCCGGTTCATTAAAGCCATCTGAAATTCATACTCAAAATCAGAGACCGCCCGCAGGCCTCTTATAATAGTATTTGCCTTTTTTTTATCAGCGTAATCTACTAAAAGTCCCTTAAAGCTGTCCACCTCAACAGCATCATTATCCTTATAAATTTCTTTCAGCATTTCCTTTCTTTCATCAACACTGAAAAAGGGTTTTTTGGAAGGATTCACAATAACAGCAACTATTATCTTATCAAATATAGTCAGTCCGCGCTGCAGTACATCAAGATGGCCGTTAGTGGGAGGGTCAAAACTTCCGGGGTAAACTGCCTTTTTTTCTTTCATCTAACTATAACTCTCTCCTTCTTAAAAAACCAAAGACTGCAAAACAATACTTATTCGATTCTCAACCTGAATTTTATTAGATTATAATTGAAAGGACATATTATTTCAAATTCAGCTTATATAAGCAAAATGAAACTTATCCCCATACTTTTTCTCAACCGCTATCTTAAGAGGCCTGTACTCTTTTGATTCCAGTAAATTATCCCTTGAAACTATTTTAAAAGCGAATCTCCTGGCATCAATTAGTTCCTTTATATTTTCAGCCGGGGAAGCAAACTTAAAACCGGCCTCCCCATGCTGCATAGTATCCAAAAGAGCCCCGGTTCCTCTAAGATTCATGTCTTCCTCGGCAATTTTAAAACCGTCAGAGGAACTTAAAATTATTTTCAGTCTTTTGCGCGCATTTTCTGTTTTTAAATTCCCGCTGAGAAAACAATAACTCCGGCGACTGCTTCTTCCGATGCGCCCCCTGAGCTGATGAAGAGTGGCTAAGCCGTAACGCTCAAAATTTTCAATTATCATAACAGTAGCCTCGGGAACATTTATTCCAACCTCTACCACCGTAGTGGAAAACAAAACGCTGAACCTGCCGGAAGCAAAATCTTTCATAACCCTGTCTTTTTCCTCACTTTTCATCCGGCCGTGCAGCAGCCCGCAAGAAAATTCTTTAAACTCCCTCCTGCTCAAAATATCAAAGCTCTCTTTAGCTGATTTTAAATCGCTTTCATCAGACTCATCAATAACCGGATGCACAATATAAACGCGGTTTCCCTTTGCAATTTCATTCCGGGCAAAGGCGTAGGCTTTTTCAGAGCTCATATATTTTGTCAGAGGCCTCTTTCTATCATGGGGCAGCTCCTTTATTACAGAGACATCCAAATCGCCGTAACTGCACATAGCCACAGCCCGGGGAATAGGCGTAGCACTCATAGACAGACAATCCGCAAGAGGGTTTCTTTCAAGAATAACGGACTTTTGTTTTACGCCGAAGCGATGCTGCTCATCAATAACTAAAAGCTTAACCCGTGACAGGTTAATATCCTGTTCAAAAAGAGCATGCGTTCCCACTACTATATCACTCCGTCCGCTTTCAATATCCTTAAGAATACCCTGCCTTTTTCTCCTGGAAATTCCGCCCGTAAGCAGGGATATTTTTATATTGGAAAAAGAACAGTGCTTTTTAAAACTCAGATAATGCTGTTCCGCCAGTATTTCGGTGGGAGCCACCACAGCTCCCTGATAAGAATTTTCAATTGCAAGAAGAATAGCCGCCAGGGCAACCGCAGTTTTTCCGCTTCCGACCTCACCCTGAAGAAGCCTTCTCATAGGATAAGGCGAAAGCATATCGGAAAATATTTCTTTTATGGCAACTTTCTGATGAGAAGTAAATTCAAAGCCCATTTTTTCCCTGTAGGGAACAAGAAGATTTTTTCTAACCTTATAACCATGCTCCTTTTTTTTACTGCGGAAACTTTCCTTATTAAGAGCAAGCGCTGTCTGATATAGCAGGAATTCTCCTGTAATAAGACTTCTTCTGGCCTTGAAGGCCTGATTAAAAGTGCGAGGAAAATGAATTTTTTTAAAAGCCTCATTTATACCGTAAAGATTTAACTCCCCGGCTACGGCTTGAGGAACAAATTCAAGGAAATCATTTTCAAGATTTTTAAGCAGATTAAACAGCAACTCCCTGAGCCACCTTCTGGATATCCCTGTTGCGGCGGAATAAACAGGAACAATCCTCTTAAAATGGACACTAATTTTTCTTTTATCATCAGCCTTGGCAAAAGTAAAGTTAGAACTCTTTACAACACCCCCGTCCTGTTCAAACCTGCCGCATACAAATATTTCCTCACCTTTTTTTAACATCTTTTTTAAATAAGGCTGGTTAAAAAATAAAAGTACGCAAAAAGCAGACTTATCCCGGACTCGGAGCTTTAAAAGAGACTTTCTGCCTCGTAAGGAAATAAAACGAAAAGAAACAACTCTTGCCTTTATACAAGAACTGAGACCAGGGCGAATTTCAGATATTTCAGTTATTTTCCTTCTGTCCTCATACCTTAAGGGAAGGTGCCCGAGCAGGTCATTAACATTATACAGACCCATACTCGCAAGAGCACCGGCACGAGCCGGTCCCACTCCTTTTATATCTTTAAGTTTTCTTTGCAAGTCCAATGTCATTCGTTTGCCAAAACAGATTTTTTTTGATATAAAGCTCTACAGGTTAAATAATTTAATTATCACAAAATTATCAGCAGTTTGTCGTTAGAAAACGTAACCCGCCTTTTAAAAAGGCAGAGCTTATATTATGAGTAAACAATGTATTATTTGCAGTAAAAACACAGCAACCGGCAACCGGGTGAGCAAGTCTAACAAAAAGACGCGCCGAAAATTTAAAGCAAACCTTCAAAAAATAAAAATACAAAGAGGCTGCTCTAAAGTAAAGGCTTATGTCTGCACCCGCTGTCTTAAAACCGGAAAAGTCCGCAAAGCGGTTTAAAAAGGAATTACCCCGGAAAGAGAATACCTATCAGTCTTTGCGGACGGATCAGCGTCCGCATAAAAGCGTTTTACAGCCAGGTCCAGACTGTATTTTTCCTGCATGTAACCTATACCGGCTGTATATGTCAGCGCATGTCTGTCTTCAAAATCTCTTTCCCCTCCAAAAACACCCGCTCTTAAAACAACAGACTCATGGACATACTGCTCAAGTCCCAACCGGAGAATGTCTCCCTGGGGAATCCTCTTATCCTTAAAGTTTCCGCTCTCATAAACCGCCTCCGCCCTCACCAGACGACTTAACTTGAGCCCGGCCCCCGCCCTGAACAATAAGGGAAGGCTGTCAGTGTCCCAATTTTCCCAGTACACATAAGCCGGAGCATTATGCAGAGTAACGGCCAAATTTATCCGGGGCGAAGCCTTGTAAATTAAACCCCAGTCAAGACCCCAGCCATATCCCGCGGATATAACCGGGTTTTCATCTCCGCCCGGATAATAACCGGCCATGCCTGTTATATAATTAACATTCATTCCGAAATCCATATTATCATCCTGGGGCAGGGCTACCGTAATTCCAAATGCACTCACCCTGGCATCCAGAAACTCCTCACCCATTTCATCCTTTCGGTTTGAAAGCCTCCGATAATAAACTCCTACCTCGGGAGCGGAAATAGACAAATAATTAATGCCCCTCCCTTCAAGCGGAAGCCTATCTCTTATTGCATCAATATCCCCTTTTGAGTTAATGGAAACATTTGAAGAAAAAGCATACTTATTCTGTTGTAAATTCGCTATTCCGGCCGGATTCAAGTAAGCGGAAAAGGCAGTTTTTGAAACCGCAATCCGGGCCCCACCCATACCTATTGCCCCGGCATCAGGCATCTCGCCGTAAAAATATAAATCACCCAGGGGGGATTCGCCTGAATAAAGAAAACTGAAAGGCAAAACGCAGAGCAAAACCATACAAATTATAAACTTTCTCATTTTAAAATTTCTCCTCCTCCGACAAGTTGTTGTCCTCTATACAAAACCGCGCTCTGCCCCGGAGCCGGAGCCCATACGCTGCCACTGAACCTTATTTTACATATATTACCGCTTAAATACAATTTTTCGATCACACAATCAGCCGGTTTCTGCGCGCTGCGCAGCTTTGCCTTAAGCTTTTCTCCTTCAGCGGCAAAAAATTTGTTTTCCTCATATCTAAAGCAAACCTCATTTAAATAAAGATTTTCTTTTTTCTCCGCCTTAATTTTATTTTCCTCCGGCAATATATCAGAAACATAGAGCTTGGTTCCCATCCCGCCCAGCCTTACTCTCTGCCCTATTGTGTAATTCTGATAACCCTGGTGGCGCCCTAAAACATTTCCCCTTCCGTCAACTATATCCCCCTCCCTTAAAAGAGTTTTATCCTGTAAATACTCTTTTAAAGTCTTTTCCGATAATATGCAGCTGTCCTGAGATTCCCTTGCATCCTTTGCGGGAAGTTTTTTTTGCCGGGCCAGCTTTCGCACACTACTTTTTTTAAAACCGGAGAGAGGAAAAATAACATTCCTGAAATTATTTCTATCTACACTGTAGAGAAAGTAAGACTGGTCTTTTGACTTATCAGAGGCCATAAAAAGCCTCTCGCCCCTGAGCCCGGCATAATGGCCGGTAGCCATATAATCAAAACCAATAGATTTAAGCCTGTTTAAAAAAATACTGAACCGCAGTCCGGCGTTACACCATATGCAGGGATTAGGCGTTATCCCGGCGTTATAATTCTTTACAAAAGGCTCCATAACAATGCGTCGAAACTCATCCCTGAAATCCATCCTGTAAAAAGGCACATTTAAAAACAAAGCCGTTTCCCTGGCTCTTTGCAGGCCCTCCGGCGAACAGCACGAATTATCATGGCCCTTTGACTTGCAGTCAAAATTATCCGCAAAAAAAGCAGCAGTCTCAAACCCCTTCTCCTTAAGAATATAAAGGGCAACTGCCGAATCAACCCCTCCCGAAAGTCCCACCGCCACTTTTTTCACTTGGGCTAAATACCCCCCCCTGAAGAGAACTCGTCTTTTTCAGATATTCCGGAAAACTCTCTGAGAATTTCCTTTTTCTTTTCCTCCATCACCCGGTCGATATGAGACTTAACTCCCTCTAGATTTTCAAGAGTTTTAACTCTCTCTTCAATTTTATCCTGCTCACTGATTACATATTTTACCGCATCGGCAACCGGATCGGGAAGTTTGCCATGCTCCAGCGCCGTTATATCCCGTCCTGAAAAACCTAAACCTATTTTTGCCGGTATTCCCACCGCAGTAGCCCCGGCGGGAACATCAGTTACCACCACCGCCCCCGACCCTATCCTGGCATTGTCCTCTATTTTTACAGGCCCCAGGACCACGGCCCCGGCACCTATAATAACATTATTTCCCAAAGTCGGATGCCGCTTTTCCTTTTTTGTTGACGTACCGCCCAGAACAACGCCCTGATACACAAGACAGTCATCACCTATACGGGCTGTTTCCCCTATTACCACCCCGCTGCCGTGATCAATAAAAAACCTTTTCCCCACAACAGCTCCCGGGTGAATTTCTATCCCGCTAAGAAACCTTGCCAGATGAGAAATCAAACGAGCCGTAACAAACTCTTTTTTCAGGTATAAAAAATGGGCTATCCGGTGAAGCCACAAAGCATGGAGCCCCGGATAGGACAAAAAAACCTCCAGGGGAGTTCTTGCCGCCGGATCGCGTTTAAATACAGTATTGATATCAGACTTTATGCTTTTTATTATTTTTAACATCTTTTTTCTTAGACTTATAATCATCTATAGCCTTGCGAAGGGCCTCCTCCGCCAGTACCGAACAATGCATCTTCACCTTCGGCAGCCCCCCCAGGGCCTCAGCTACCGCCTTATTGGAAACCTTCTCCGCCTCCTTTATTGAACGGCCCTTAACAAGCTCCGTCATCATAGACGATGTTGCTATAGCCGCTCCGCAACCGAAAGTCTTAAACTTAGTATCGCTTATTACCTCATTACGGTCAACTTTTATATAAAGCTCCATTATATCCCCGCACACAGGATTGCCTACATGCCCCACCCCGTCCGCGTTTTTTATTTCACCCACATTTCTCGGATTTGAAAAATGCTCCATTACCTTAGACGAATACTGTTTCATTTTCTTCCCTCCAGAGGAGACATCTTCCTCAGCCTCTCAATAACCAAAGGAAGCTTTTCAAGAAGATAATCTATTTCTTTTTCATTAGTGTACTTTCCCAGCGAAAACCTTATAGATCCCTGAGCGGCCACGGGATCCACCCCCATGGCCTTTAAAACATGAGAAGGCTGCAAAGAACCCGAAGTACAGGCAGAGCCCGTAGAAAGGGCTATACCCGACATATCAAGCATCATAATAACAGACTCCCCCTCAATATTGTTAAAACTTATATTTACCGTATTACACAAAGTATTTTGAGGATCCCCGTTTATCTTAACATTACTGACCCTGTTTTTTACTCCTTCTACAAGTTTAAACTTAAGCTTATCCAGCTTCTTATTTACCTGTTCCACACCCCCGGCGGCATCCACGGCCGCCCTTCCGAAACCCGCAATTCCAATGACATTTTCAGTTCCCGGCCGGATATTTTTTTCATGATGCCCCCCCGCAAAAAGATGCTTTATCTTAAGCCCCTTTCTTACATAAAGAGCCCCTACTCCCTTGGGACCGTTAATCTTATGAGCGGAAACAGACAACAAATCCAAACCCAGATCCTTAACATTTAAATCTATTTTCCCCAGGGCCTGAACGGCATCGCAGTGCACAGCTATCCCGGGAGACACATCCTTTACCGCCGAAACAATATCTCTCACCGGCTGCACGGCCCCGATTTCATTATTAGCAAACATTATGCTTACCAGAGCGCTGCGTTCACTTAAAAAACTCTTAAGCTCATTTACATCAACTATACCATTTTCATCCACGCTAACCCTGCTGACCTCATAGCCTTCTTTTTCCAGATCATTAAACATATTATGCACCGCATGATGCTCTATGGAGGAAGTAACTATATGCCTTTTTCCAGTATTCTTCAAAAACCCCCTTACAGCCAGATTATCGGATTCAGTACCTCCCGAAGTAAAAACAACCTCCTCATCCAAGCATCCCAGCGCGGTGGCAACCCTGCCCCTGGCCTTCTCCACAACATTTCTTGCTTCGGCGCCAAACTGGTGCAAAGAAGAAGGATTACCGTAAATATCCATCGCCTCCTTCATCTCCCTTTTCACTTCCTCTGAAAGAGGAGTAGTAGCATTATTATCCAGATAAACTTTCATTTTTTAACAACCTTTTCTATATATCAAAACTCAGCCTGTGCTCCAGATCCCCCCCCATTTTATCCCGGGCGGTATCGCACAAATCCTTTAAAGTGGTATTGCCCAAAACTTCTTCTATCTTCTTTGAAAGAACCTCCCACAGATACTTGGTGGTACATGCATCATATCTTTCGCAATTTCCCTCGCGAACACAGTCTACAGTCACAATAGGGCCCTCCACCGCCTCAATTATCCCGGCGGCCGTAATTTCTTCCGGTTCCTTAAGCAGCCGGTAACCGCCGCTTCTTCCTCTCACGCTTTCCACCAGCCCCGCCTTTTTAAGTTTTAAAAAAAGCTGCTCGATATAATTAGCGGAAATATCCTCTTCCTTTGAAATCCTTGATACCGGCACAGAGGGTTCCCCCCCGTGAATAGCCAGATTCAGCATACACCTGACAGCATATCTTCCTTTAGTTGAAATTTTCATAACTCTCCTCCTTTAATTTTTTATATATTAGTAGCATGACAATAATTTGTCAAATTATACCTCTGAAAAAGCAAAAAGGAAATACAGTTAAAAAGAGAAATGGAAATGTATAAAAAAATTAAAAAAAGACTATGAATATCAAAG
>JBNJFW010000045.1:0-9543 GCA_051747165.1 Elusimicrobiota bacterium
CTTTTTATCTTTTCCGTTTATGATTTTATCTATATCTTCGGCTTCGATTTCTTCTCTTTTCACAAGTTCTTCGGCAAGAGCTTTCAGCTTATCTTTATACTTTTTTAAAATATCCGCAGCTTTACGGTGGCATTTTTCAACCATGTTTTTCGCTCCCTGGTCAATCAGCTCCGCTGTTTTCTGTGAATACTCGCTGCCCTGAGCTATTTCTTTTCCTAAAAATATATTTTCCCTGTCCCGTTTGTAGGCAATTAGACCAAGCTCTTCGCTCATTCCGTATTCTGCTACAAGCTTGTAAGCCATTTCAGTTGTTTTTCTCAGGTCATCCTGGGCTCCCGTAGTCTTTTCATTGAAGATAAGCTCTTCCGCGCTTCGCCCGCCCAGCATAACAGCCATCTTGTCAAGTATCTCTTTTTCGGAAACCAGGTGCCTGTCTTCAACCGGAAGCTGAAGAGTGTATCCAAGGGCAGTTCCCCTGGAAAGAATTGAAACCTTATGGACGGGATCAGCCCTGTGGAGCTTAAATGCCACCAGGGTATGTCCGGCCTCATGATAGGCTATTTTTACCTTTTCCTCCTTGGAAATAACTCTGCTTTTTTTCTTAGGCCCGGCTAAAACCCGGTCAATAGCCTCTTCAACGTAATGCATATTAACACGTTTGGCCTTGTCACGGGCCGCAAGCAGGGCTGATTCATTTATTATGTTTGCAATATCGCTGCCGGTAAACCCCGGAGTGCGGCGGGCTAGAACTCCAAAATCAATTGTCTTTGTTATTTTTATTTCTTTTGCATGGAGCTCAAATATTTCTTTTCTCTCTTTCTGGTTAGGACGGGGCACAGCTATATGGCGATCGAACCTGCCCTTGCGTAAAAGGGCCGGATCCAAAACATCCGGGCGGTTTGTGGCCCCTATAAGTATAACCCCTTCTCTGGAGTCAAACCCGTCAAGTTCTTTGAGTATCTGATTAAGAGTCTGTTCTCTCTCGTCATGACCGCCGCCGAGGCCCGAAAACCTGGAACGGCCCACGGCATCAAGTTCGTCTATAAAAATTATGCAGGGAGCACTTCTTCTGCCTTTATCAAATAAATCCCTTATGCGGGAGGCTCCCACTCCCACAAACATCTCTACGAATTCACTCCCGGAAGTAGAAAAGAAAGGCACTCCGGCTTCTCCTGCCACAGCTTTTGTTAACAGGGTTTTTCCCGTACCGGGAGGCCCGTAAAGCAATACTCCTTTGGGAATTTTTGCTCCCAGCGCGGTAAATTTTCCCGGATTTTTTAAATATTCAACTATCTCCTGCAGCTCTTCTTTTGTTTCATCCATTCCGGCTACATCGTTAAAGGTAACATCATCTTTTTTCTTTTTAACATGCATCTTGGCTTTGGCGCGCCCGAATTTCATGGCATCCCTGCCGCCGCGTTTCATTGAATTTAGAATAAAAAGCCAGAGCAAAATAAAAAGAAGAATCGGTCCGAAACTAAACAGTAGAGTATGCACCCATGTATCGCTTATTACTCCTTTAAATGTTACATTCTGATCCCTTAACTCTTGGACCAAATCGGAATCGTCAACCCTGACTGTTTCAAATTTAACTTCTTCTCCTGTAGGGTTTATATATACGCCCTCTATTTCGTCTTCAGAGATCTCAACACTGCTAATTCGCCCGGCCTGCACTTTTTCCTTAAATTCGCTGTAGGCAATCTCTTCAACATCCTCCCGGGAGGCAAGATAACTTGATATAAGAACTGCCGCAAGAATAAGAAAAATCCAGAAAGACAGACTTTTCATTACTTTATTTTTATTTCCTGTTTTTTTACTCATTTAAAACCTCGGATTTCAATGTAGCCACACAATTGAGATTCCTGTAATTTTCCATATAGTCAAGCCCGTATCCCACAACAAATTTATTTGGAATCTCAAAACCTTTGTAATCAATATTTATTTTAGTTTTTCTGCTTTCTTTCTTCGAAAGCAGGGAACATATCCTAAAACTGGCCGGGTGCCGAGTAAGAAGATTGTCCCGTATATATGCCATGGTCAGGCCTGTATCTACTATATCTTCAACTAAAATAACATGCCGGCCCTCTATGGATTCCCTTAAATCCATTACCAGCTTTACTATACCCGACGATTCTCTGTTGCCCTGATATGAAGACAGAGCTATAAAATCAACCGAGCATTTTATATGTATATTTTTCAACAGGTCCGAAAGAAAAATAACACTTCCTTTTAAAATAGAAATTAAAACAGGCTCTAAACCGGCATAGTCCGCATCAATTCTTTTTCCGAAAATTTTAAGCTGTTTTTTGATTTTCCGGGAGGAAATCAAAATTTCGTCTATATCTTTTTTTATGTTTTCAGTCTTCATCCTGCTTGTAAACTACTTTCAGTGATAGAGCTTTTTTTGTGTCTTTTTCTTTAAGAGCATGAGAGCTGCGCCTTAAGGGGGCAAGCCATATTATATTCCCCTCGTGCTCAAAAACACATATTCTCCTTCTTTTATTCAAGGATATCTTATCATCAATAAGGATATCTTTAATCTTTTTCCTGCCCCCTCCTCCCATAAGCTTTATTTTGTCTCCGGGCCGGCGGGATCGTACAATAATTTTTTCAGGGTCAATATTTTTTAAGTCAAAAACCTCTTGATTTTTTTCCGGGGAAATATTGATTTTACCCTCTATAATGCGGGGAATAATTTTAACCCCGATTTCATCAATGAAAAGCTCCCCTTCTTTTTTTATTTTAAAACAAAAATTAACTTTTTCGGGCGGCTTTTTTTCAAAAAAAAGATACTCATAATCTTTTCTCAACTTCCAGTTCCGTCCGATATCTATGCTTTTGCGGCAGCCGGGACTGAATAAAAGCCCTGTTGCCCTGCGCGTAAGGGAAAAACCCATGTCGACCGGAGAAATTTTTCTTATAATAAGACGCAAAAGCGCTTTATTATAACTTATAATCTTCTTTAATTCAACAATTATTTTATTTTTTTCTTTTCTCGGTTTAAGGGATGCAATTATCTTTTCGGCCTGCTTATCCATAAAATCCGCCTCCAGGCTTAAAATATCAACTGACTGTTGTATGTTTTTTTCAAAAGAGGGGTTGATTTTTTTAAAAAGGGGGACAACCCTGTGCCTGATAAAATTTCGAGGAATTGAGAGGTCATAATTAGATTCATCCTGTCTGTAGGAAATATTTTTCCTTTTTAAATAATTTTTCACCGAATGCGAGCTGATGCCAAGCATGGGTCTGCTTAAAGTCCAGCCTGAGTTAAGAAGCCGGGTTCTGCGAATGCCTCTGAGCCCGCCGGATCCTGTACCGCTTATCAATCTGAATATAATTGTCTCCGCCTGGTCAGATAAGGTATGAGCGGTAAATACAAATCCTTTTTCCTTTTTAAAAGAAGTATATTTTTCCAGGGATTCGTATCTTAAAATTCTTGCCGCTTCTTCAATGGAGCATTTGTTTTCGCGAGAATATTTTTTTACATCTAATCTGAAAATCTTAACAGGCAGGGAAAACTTTTTTCCCTGTTTTTGCACAAATTCCTCATCCTGATATCCCTGCTCCCTTAATCCGTGATTAAAATGGACAATTTCGGGGGGGCTTTTAAAATTGGTTTTTTTGCGGGCAACAGTATGGAGCATATATATTGAATCGCTTCCGCCTGAAACACAAAGTATATGAGGCAGGCTGTAATTAATTTTATCAGTAAAAAGCTCCTCACAACCGGAGTCCATTAAAAAACTACTCGCTGACCTTTTCTTTTAAGCCGAAAAGCCCTTTCATCTGCCATCTGTCGGAAGATTTAATCATTTGAATGGGAGTTTCATATCCTTCAATTTTAACTACTGCCTCATTGTCGGAAATTTCCTCGACCTCATAGTCGGCATCAAGAGGCGGACCGGCGGGAACAAGAGCCCTGCCGAAAACATAGGCTTTTCTTTTTGTGAGGTATAGATGACGATAGATATCTTCTTCTAACTCAAATTCGGGCAATTCTTTTAAGAGCCGGAAATTCTTTTCAAACCAGTTGCGGTCTTCATCGCTAAAGCATCTTATGGCCCGCCGGTAGTTTCTGTGATCGGCAACAATCCTTAAGGTTTTTGCATGCCGTACATAGGATTCATAACTTTTCCGAGGGGTTGAATAATCCGCAAGATTCTCCAGCGAACATCCGGCAGCAGTAAAAATTAGCGCTAAAACAGCCGCCTTTGTTAAAAGGGTTTTTATTTTTTTATATACAATTGTCATTAATAATTCTCAAGTCCTACCAGGATCTTTAAAACAAACAAATACTTATCTTAAATACTCAAAAAGAACTGTTTTTTCAATACAGAGCATTATTTGGTAGCGGAGGAGGGACTCGAACCCCCGACAAACGGATTATGATTCCGCTGCTCTGACCAGCTGAGCTACTCCGCCACTTTTTAATTACGGGAAATACTTTTCGTGTAGGAATTTTATAGTAAATTCCCGGTTTTTTTTCAACCTACCTAAAGTTAAAGTTTTTCAACAACTATGTTTTCCCCTTCTTTGAATTTTTTAAATTCTTCCGGATTGCCTTCAACTTTACCAAAAACATTTACCCCGCTTGCCGGCCTTATCTCGTCTCCTTCAGAGGCGGGAGTGGGTCCGAAAAATATACAGAAACCATTGCCCTGGGGCCAATAAGCTAAAGCCCCTTTTTCAACGATTTCTTTAGGGTTTTCTGCTGGAAGGCTGAGCGGAATATCAAAATATATCTCGTCCCCCCAAAGCCTTCCTTTTTCTTTAAAGGGAAGAGCTTCCGCTATTTTTGCCGCGGTATCTGAATTGTCCAGTACGGCACTCATGCTGAGACTTTGTGTTTTAATAAGTATTTTTCTTTCCATTTCTCCTCCTTTATATTATCTAAAATATCACTTAAAAAAATATCCTGTTTCCATGTACCAGAAAACCATATCCATAGCATCCATGGGTATATTAACCTGTTTTGAAAACTTTCTCATTTTATTTTCTATTTCAATATATTTTTTTTTGCTGATTGTCTTAGGGATTTCATTTATAACAGCATATTTTTTTAACTTTTTAATTATATGCCTGTCAAGTATTGCTATATTGTTTCCCCTTCCTATGTTTCTTAAAAAATGACTTGATTCTTTAAATCCAAAGCCTTTCACTTCTCCGGCAAGCTTTTCCCGCAGCCGGAAAACATCTTTTTCATTTAAAAACTCTTTAATAAAAAACCTGTCTCCTTTCATAAGTTTCCTTCGGGTTTGTGTTATATATGAGGCTTTATTGTTCATAAACCTCACTCCTCTTAAATGCTTGCTTATTTCCTTATTGCTTCCGGTGTATAGAAAAAAATTTGCGGTTAATTTTTTTATTGCCTTATCGGCAGAAAGAGCTTTACTCTGGGGGGTTAGAATGCAAAAGCACAATTCGGCGAAAATTATTTTATCTTGCGAGTCGCCTGCTTTTTTAAATCCTCTGAGACGGCTGTCTATTTCCTGTTTTTTTGTTTTGTAAATTTGCTTTATATCATTCATATTCAATTTCTTAAAATTTAGAAGCTTCAACTTTTATTGCTCTTTGCAAAAACTTTGCTTAGAACGTAATTGTATTTACAGACGGGAATTAAGTTAAACAAAGAGAAAGCATAAGCTAAGCTATTTTTTCTTAAAAGGCGATTTAAAATTAAATTGCAGACGCTTTTTTTTGCTTTTTATCAAAAAGCAGTTTGCCTTCCCGGGCGTCAATTTCTATAAAGTCGCCTTCGGAATATTCACCGGATATAAGTTTGGTAGAGAGAAAATTTATTATCTCCTTCTGAATAGTACGTTTAAGCGGTCTTGCTCCGTAAACCGGGTCAAAGCCTCTTTTAGCCAGGATATCTTTTGCAGCCGAGGTCAATTCAATATTTATTTTCTTTTCTTCCAAGTGTTTCCTTAATTCATTTATCTGTATATCCACTATGGACTTTATATCTTCCCTGCTCAGCTTGCTGAATATTATTATTTCATCCAGACGGTTTAAAAATTCCGGGCGGAAAGTATTACGGAGTTCTTCCATTACGCGGGCGTCTTCTTTTTCTGTTTCAGAAGAAGCGATATAAGTGCTTCCCACGTTGGAGGTCATAATAACAATGCTATTTCTAAAGTCCACCAGGCGGCCCTGGCCGTCCGTAAGCCTCCCGTCATCAAGAAGTTGAAGCAATATATTGAAAACATCGGGGTGGGCTTTTTCTATCTCATCCAGCAGGATTACCGAATAAGGCCTTCTGCGGACCACTTCCGTAAGCTGGCCGCCTTCCTCATAGCCTACATAACCCGGGGGAGCTCCTATTAGCCTGGCCACGGAGTGCTTTTCCATATATTCGCTCATATCAAGCCTGACCAGGGCTTTCTCGTCATCAAATAAAAATTCCGCCAGCCTGCGGGCAAGTTCGGTTTTTCCCACTCCTGTAGGGCCCAGAAAGATAAAAGATCCCAGGGGCCTGTTTTTATCCTGAAGGCCTGCTCTTGATCTTCTTACCGCCTCTGAAACAAGTTTTACTGCCTTATCCTGACCTACTACACTTTCTTTTAGTTTATCCTCCATTTCAAGAAGTTTCTGTACTTCGCTTTCCATCATTTTGGACACCGGTATGCCAGTCCATTTGGAAACAACTTCAGCAATATCTTCATCATCAACTTCTTCTTTAAGAAGGCGCATGTCTTTCTGAAGCTCGGCAAGCTTGCCGGTGGTTTCGGAAAGCTCTTTTTCAAGAGAGGTTAGAATACCATATTTAATTTCGCCTGCTTTTTCATAGTCAGCTTCTCTTTCGGCTCTTTCAAGTTCGGCTCTTCTTTTTTCAATACTATCTTTGACTCCGCGTATTTTAAGAATCATATCCCTCTCCCGCTGCCAGTGTCCTTTAAGGCGGGAAGATTCTTCTTTTAGATCCCCCAGATGTCTTTTTATATTATTTAATCTTTCTTTGGACGCCGAATCCTTTTCTTTTTTTAAAACTGTTTTTTCTATTTCAAGCTGCCTGATTCTTCTTTCTATTTCATCAATCTCGGCCGGCATGGACTCAATCTCTATATGAAGCCGGCTGGCCGCTTCATCTATTAAATCTATGGCTTTATCGGGAAGAAATCTTTCAGTTATATACCTGTCAGACAAAACCGATGCCGCTATTATAGCGGAATCTTTTATCTTTATACCGTGAAATACTTCATAACGTTCTTTTAAACCACGCAATATGGCTATGGTGTCATTAACATTGGGTTCAGTTACCATAACCTGCTGAAACCTGCGCTCCAGCGCAGCGTCTTTTTCTATATATTTTCGATACTCGTCTAAGGTTGTAGCTCCTATGCATCTCAGTTCTCCCCGCGCCAGCGCGGGCTTAAGCATATTGGAAGCATCCACTGAGCCCTCAGCGGCTCCTGCTCCGACAACAGTATGAAGCTCATCTATAAACATCACAATACTGCCTTCGGAAGATGTAACTTCCTTAAGAACAGCTTTAAGCCTGTCCTCAAACTCTCCCCTGTATTTTGCTCCCGCCAAAAGACTGCCCATATCCAGAGCCAAAACTCTTTTGTTCTTAAGCGACTCGGGAACATCCCCTTCTGATATGCGCCTGGCAAGGCCCTCGGCTATGGCTGTTTTTCCCACACCGGGCTCCCCTATAAGAACAGGATTGTTTTTTGTCCTTCTTGAAAGTACCTGCATAATTCTTCTTATTTCATCATCCCTTCCTATAACCGGGTCCAGCTTACCTTTTTCCGCCAGAGCCGTAAGGTCCCGCGTGTATTTTTCAAGAGCCTGGTATTTATCTTCAGCGTCAGGGTCGAGTACTCTCTGATTTCCTCTTATGGCCAGAATAGCTTTAAGCAATTTTTCCCTGCTGATGCCATGAGTGCGGAATAAATCTTTTATGGAGCCTTCTTTTTCAGCAGCCATTGCCAGAAGTATGTGGTCGGAGGATACATACTCATCCTTGAGTTTGCCTGATTCTTTAAAAGCTTCTTTAAGGATTTCCCCCAGTCTTTTTGACATATAGGCGCTGCCGCCGCTTACTTTCGGTCTCTTGTTTAAATCATCCCGCAGGCGGTCCGCCAGTTCGGCATGATTTACCTCAAGCTTATCAAAGATTGAAGCGCTAAGTGAATTTTCCTGCTCCAGCATGGCCAAAAGCAGATGCTCGGCATCGATTTCCTGATGCTCATATTCTACTGCCAGCTCGTTCATTCTCTGCAGAGCCTGCTGTGTTTTTGTTGTAAATTTCTCAGGTCTTATCATAAATATACCTCCCCAAACTTAATACCGGAAAATGCGTTACAGCAACTATCCGATTTTGTTTGACGGACAATTTGAAGGACACCCGGGCCCGGCGCATGAAGGCGCCGGAGCCTTGCCCACACTGAAGTTTGATATTAACTTCTTTAGGTTTTTGCTTTCGCAAACAGGACATTTAATACCTGACTCATTATTAATGACTCCGGTAATCTCTTCAAATTCCTTTTTGCATTTCATGCATTTATAACTGAATATAGGCATTTTATACGTGCGCTGAAATTTTTTCCTCTATCTTTTCCTTGGGCAGAGCCCCTACAATTCTCTCTATTTCCTTGCCGTCTCTGAAAAGCACGAGAGTGGGTATGCTCATTATGCCGTAATTGGAAGCCGAAGAGCGTGACTCGTCAACATTTACTTTGCATACTTTTAGATTTTGTGAATTATCTTCAGCTATTTCATCAATAACCGGAGAAAGCATCTTGCAGGGACCACACCACTGTGCCCAAAAATCCACCAAGACCGGTTTTTCTGATTTTAAAACTTCCTGTTCAAAATTACTGTCATTAACTTCAATACTCATTTTAATCTCCTTTCTATACATTTAAACATCTCTTCAGCCTCTAAAGGCCGCACAATAAAATAGCACCTTCTTTTTCCCTCTTTTTTGTAATCAACAATCCCGGCATTTCTTAAAATATTTAAGTGCTGGGATACATTTGCCTGCCTTAATTTAAGCTCATTTTTTACATCCCCTACGCACAGCTCCTTCATTAAAAGCCTTTTAACAATCATAATGCGTGCCGGATGCGCAAAAGCCTTAAATATAAATGCCAGTTTACGATGCTCTTTTAATGTATTCATATTCATATATTCGAATTATATTATATGTTTTTTTCGTTCTTTGTCAAGGGGCGGGGTTTTCAGCATTTTAACCGCAGCCCATACCCCCAGTTTTACAGATATTATGAAGCCGGCGCCCCCCATAAATATTCTGTATAACTGAAATTTCAGGTTCGGCAGTTCCATAAACCGGGAAAGAGCGTATATATTAATATGGTACGAAAAAATAATAGCTAAAATGCCTCCGGCATAAGCCATTATCAAAAGAGGAGAGATTAATGCTAGCATATCAGCTGCGGCGGCGGAAGAAAACTCATAAAAACCTTTTACACTTAAAGTTGGATATTTCAATTTAATTTTGTAAGTTTCCTTTATAGCCCTAAGGGAGAAGTCAATTATTAATCCCGTGGAACCCAGCATTATGACCGCTATAAG
>JBNJFW010000046.1:0-9371 GCA_051747165.1 Elusimicrobiota bacterium
CCTTCCCCGGATCAGATAAAAAAAAGAATAGAGGAAGCTGGTATAGTGGGAATGGGCGGAGCCGGGTTTCCGACTCATATGAAGCTTTCCCCCCCTAAACCGGTGGATATAGCTTTTTTAAACGGCTGCGAATGCGAGCCCTTTCTTACGGCGGACGAGCGCCTTATGGTTGAAGAAAGCAGAAAAGTTGTGGAAGGTTTTGTTCTTCTTAAAAAAGCTGAAGGAGCGAAAAAAGGAATAATAGGTATTGAGTCCGATAAAAAAGAAGCCATACAAAAAATAACTGAAAGTATTTCCAATTATGATGATCTGGAAATAGCGGTCCTTCCCAAGGTATATCCCCAGGGCTATGAAAAGATGCTTATAACCGAAACTACCGGCCGCCGGGTTCCTGCCGGAGGCCTGCCTTTCGACGCGGGAGTTGCTGTACACAATGTATCTACATCTTTTGCCGTGGCCGAAGCCGTATATGAGGGAAGGCCTCTTATGGAGAGGGTTTTGACAGTTTCGGGAGATAATATTATTGAACCTGTTAACTTCAGGGCCCCCCTGGGCATGAAGGTCAAAGAGATTCTCTCATACTGCTCCCGGGGGTCTTTGGAAAACAAAAAGCTTGACATATATATGGGAGGCCCCATGATGGGCGTTTCGCTTGACAGTCTTGAGCAGGGTATACTTAAAACCACCTCCGGAATAATAGTGGGGGAAGCTTTTTCAAGAAATGAAGCTCCCTGCATAAAATGCGGTCGCTGCGTTAATACCTGTCCCATGGGGCTGTCTCCCCGGATGCTTAATATGTTTTATGAAGGAAGGTCCTTTGATAATATGCTCCGCAGGGGCCTGGAAAGCTGCATGGAGTGCGGTTGTTGTTCTTATATTTGCCCTTCGGATATAAGTCTCAGGGAAAAATTCAGGGATGCCAAAAACCACATATGAAAGAGCAAACCCGGCACAATATGAAAATGATTTTTGTTCTTCTGGCGGTATGCCTTGTTTCCGCCGCCGCGCTGGGTTTTATTTACGGCATATCCGCAGGCAGAATAGAAGAAAACGAAAAAATGCGCATAGAGGAGGCCGTGTATAAGGTAATACCCGGAATTGACGGGTATGAAAAAATAAGCTCCGAACCGCTTATCTTTCGCGGAATATCCGAAGGAGAGGTTAAAGGATACGCTGCCCATGCAAGCGGTATAGGTTTTCAGGGCGAAATTTCTCTTATGGCCGGAATGGATGCGGAGCTGGAGGAAATTACGGGTGTAAGTATTCTTAAAACAGTGGAAACGCCGGGGCTGGGGGACAGAATAAGAGAAAAAGATTTTTTAAGCCAGTTCAGGGGAATGAATATACCCGAAGAAAAAAATCTGGACGTTGAAGCCATAACCGGAGCTACAATGTCTTCCGACGCGGTTAAAAGAATAGTAAAGGATGCATTAGATAATGTTAAAAAAAGAATTCGTTAAGGGTCTCTGGAGAGAGAATCCGGTCTTAAAACAGCTTCTGGGAATGTGTCCCACCCTGGCGGTGACCACCACGGCTTTAAACGGCATGGCCATGGGGCTTGCCACCACATTTGTGGTGGTATCTTCGGGAATAGTTGTTTCTACTTTCAGAAAAATTATTCCCGCGCAGGTAAGGATTCCGGTATTCGCCCTTATAATAGCAACCTTTGTTACCATAGTTGATATAGTTCTTAAGGCTCGTTTTCCGGCCATAAGCCGGGAGCTGGGGCCCTATGTCCCTCTTATTGTAGTCAACTGCCTTATCATGGGCCGCCAGGAAGCTTTTACATCTAAAAACTCTTTAATCAGTTCTCTATCCGATACCCTGGGCATGGGTATAGGTTTTACCTGGCTCCTTTTTATGCTGGGGTCTATAAGGGAAATAATGGGCATGGGTTCTTTTCTGGGAGTGCGTATGATGCCGGGAGCCTTTGAAGAGTGGGTTATCATGATACTTCCGGCAGGGGCTTTTATTACCCTGGGGCTTCTTGCTGCTCTGTATAACCGGATAAATATGAGGGAGAAAAACTAAATGGCAAGCGAACTGTTAACCATATTTATATCTGCGGTACTGGTAAATAATTTTGTGCTTTATTATTTTCTGGGAATATGCCCTTTTTTAGGGGTTTCTTCAAGGCTGGATGCTTCTGCGGGCATAGGAATGGCCACTACATTTGTCATGACCATGACCGCTCTTGTCACATGGCCGGTTTATCATTATTTTATTTCTCCCCGGACAGGTCTTAACCTTCCCTTTCTGGAATATATCTCATTTATAATAGTAATAGCTTCCCTTGTGCAGTTTGTGGAAATGTTTTTAAGAAAATTTTTCCCCCACCTCTACAGGGCGCTGGGTATATACCTCCCCCTTATAACCACAAACTGCGCCATACTGGGCATGGCCCTTTTTATGGTTTTGCGGCAGTACAACTATATCCAGTCCATGGTGTTTGCCTTCGGAGCAGGGGTGGGATTTACACTGGTAATTATAATAATGGCGGGCATAAGAGAGGAACTGGAATATGCTCCCGTGCCCCGGGCTTTTAAAGGAGCCCCGGTAACTTTAATAACCGCGGGTCTTCTGGCTCTGGCTTTTATGGGTTTTGCAGGAATAATAACTCCTTGATATGACCATCCTTCAAAGCATTGCCGTTTTAGGTTCGCTGGGAATAATCGCCGGCCTGGTTCTTGCCGCCGCATTTAACAAACTTAAAGTGGAGGATGACCCTGCAGTTGAGGATATACTTAAAGTTCTTCCCGGCATTAACTGCGGAGCTTGTGGTTATGCATCCTGCCGCGCTTATGCCCAGGCGGTTGCCCAAGACAAGGCCGACTCGGGACTGTGCGCTCCCGGAGGTAAAGAGGCTGCCGAAAAGATTATTAAAATAAAGGGAGGAGATCTTTCTTCCTGCGAAGAAACGCCGCAGAAGGCCTTTGTAATGTGCAAACCGAAAAAAAGAAAGGTTTCTGCTTCCTATAAAGGAATTAAAAGCTGCAGTGCTGCAAACATATCGGGAGGAGGAATGGAGTGCCGTTATGGTTGCCTGGGTTATGGAGACTGCGTGCTCAGCTGTCCCACCGGCGCCATAAAAATAAACAGTTTTGGAGTGGCGGAAGTTATACCCGGAAAATGCAGTGGATGCGGAATATGCCTTAAAGTTTGCCCCCGGAATATTATAGAAGTCAGAGAGCTTCCCGGAGATCGCACGGTTTATGTGGGATGCTCTAATCAACAGAGCGCAAAACATACCAGGCAGGTATGCTCTTACGGCTGCATAGGGTGCGGGTTGTGCGTTAAAAGGTCTCCGGAAGGGGCTTTTGCCTTAAAATCCAATCTTTCCCGGGTCCAAAAACAGGATCCCGGCATTGACATAGAAAAAATTAAATGTCCTACCGGCTGCATATATGAAAGCTGATGTGGGTTGTCATATTGACATCAGAGGAAAAGTTATCTCAATTAGCCGCAGTGAGGCCCAAATAGAAATATTTCCGCCGCAAGCCTGCTCCGGATGCGGCAGCTGCGCCCATTCAAAAAAAAGAAAAATGAAAATTCCAATTGAAAAAGGAATGAATGAAGGTTCCGGGCTTATTCTCAGGATTGACTGCCGGAAACTGAACGGAATGTTTTTTATAGCTTATTTTATCCCCGCCTTTTTTTTAATAGCCGGTTTTTTGCCGGGGTATGCGCTGCTGGGAAACGCGGGAGGGTTTTTAGGAGCTATTATGTTTGCCGCCGGAGGAAGTTTTATTTCCGGAAGGCTTAGCCGCCGCCGCTATAAAGAGGCGGTAAAAGTAAAAACAGAGACAGATGAACAGGCAGATAGTTAAGGATTCCCGGAAAAGATACAGGAGTTTTTCCCGGTACCTGAAAGAAACTTTTAAAGAAAAGGTCTATAAAGTGTGCGTTGATGCCGGGTTCAGCTGTCCAAACAGGGACGGGACAAAAGGCCTTGGAGGCTGCATTTACTGTAATTCCTCTTCTTTTTCCGGTAACCGCTTTACTGCAGGCCCTGTTGAAGAGCAGATAGAAAAGGGAAGGCAGTTTGTAAAAAAAAGATATGGCGCCGAAAAATTCATAGTATATTTTCAGCCCAATACCAATACCTACGCTCCGGCAGAGGAGTTAAAAAAGAATTATGATGTTATAAAAAAGTTTCCCGGGGCGGTGGGAATATCGGTGGGAACGCGCCCCGATTGCGTGAAGGGGGAGATTCTTTCCCTTTTATCCGGCTACACAAGCAGTTACGATGTATGGATAGAGTACGGCCTTCAAAGCATGCATGATAAAACCCTTGAGGTTATTAACCGCGGCCACGGCTTAAATGATTTCATAAAGGCCTTCAGGCTTACAAGAAACTTTTCGAACATTAAAATATGCGTTCATGTTATCGCAGGGCTGCCGGGCGAGAACTTCGGGGATATGCTTCAAACCGCTGAATTTCTGGGAAAGCTTAAGATAGATGGGATTAAAATTCATCCCCTGCATGTGGTGAAAAATACCCTTCTGAGCCGGATGTATGAAAAAGGGGAGTACAGCCCCATGGAGCTAAAGGAGTGCGCAGCTGTTATAGTTGATTTTTTAGAGAGACTGCACCCCTCCACCGTTATACATAGAATAGGGGCGGATTGCCCGGACGAAATTTTGCTTGCTCCGCAATGGATTGCAGATAAACATAAGCTTATAAAACAGGTAGAACTTATCATGCGGGAAAAAGAAACATACCAGGGAAGACTCTGCAGCAATGGCTGAAGTATATGATGTACTGGTAATAGGCGGTGGCCATGCCGGGTGCGAAGCCGCCGCTGCCGCAGCTTCTATGGGCTGCAATACTCTTTTGCTCACCATGAAAAAAGATAATATAGGCCATCTTTCCTGCAATCCGGCAATAGGAGGGGTGGGAAAGGGCCAGCTGGTTAAAGAGATAGACGCTCTGGGCGGCTTGATGGCCCGGGCTGCGGATTGGGGAGGGATTCATTTTAAAAAACTTAATATGTCAAAGGGCCCGGCCGTGCGCTCTTCCCGGGTTCAGCAGGACAGAAAGTTTTTTAAGGAGTATATGATAAAAAGCATGAGCTCCCTCCCCGGCCTTAAAATCAAAGAGGGCAAGGCTGTTTCCCTTCAGGATTCCGGAGGGAAGGTTAAAGGGGCGCTTCTTTCAAGCGGGGAAAAAATATCCGCAAGAAAAATTGTTCTGGCTCCGGGGACCTTTGGCGGCGGGACCATATTTGTAGGAAGAAAAAAAATCTCCGGAGGAAGAATAGGAGAGGAATCTTCAGGAATTTTAAAAGACGCCCTTAAATTCGGGCTTAAACTCCGAAGGTTTAAAACCGGAACCTGCGCCCGACTTAAAGGGGACACAATTGACTTTTCCGCCATGCAGGTTCAGAAACCGGACCGGGATCCGCGCCCATTGTCCTTTATGAATGATAAAATTAAACGCTCCCAAATTAACTGCCATATAAGCTACACCAATGAAAAAACCCATGAGATAATAAGAAATAATTTTGACCAGTCCCCTCTTTACACCGGAATGATAAAAGGAACAGGTGTCAGGTATTGTCCCTCTATAGAAGACAAACTGGTTAAATTTTCCCGGGCCCCTTCTCACCGGGTATTTATGGAGCCGGAAGATATAGAGGGAAAAGTATATTATCCCAACGGAATTTCAACCAGCATGCCCGAAGAGGTACAGACCGAATTTATTCATTCCATAAAAGGGCTGGAAAATGCTGAAATATTGAAGTACGGATACGGCATAGAATATGATATTATTGATCCCAGGGATTTAAAGCCTACCCTGGAATCAAAATTTATTAAAAATCTTTATATGGCGGGCCAGATAAACGGAACCACCGGCTATGAAGAGGCCGGGGCCCAGGGGCTTATGGCCGGTATAAACGCGGCCGCCTCGCTAAAAGAAATGCCCCCGTTTATATTAAAAAGAAACGAGGCCTACATAGGAGTTTTAATAGATGATTTAGTTATTAAAGGTACACAGGAGCCTTACAGAATGTTCAGCTCCCGGGCTGAATATCGCCTTATTTTAAGAGAGGATAATGCCTGCCTGCGTCTTAGCGATAAAGGCTACAGGTACTCCACCCTTAGCAAAAAGCAATACCAAAAATATGAAAAATTCAAAGAAGAACTTGAAAAGGCCAGAAATATGCTTCCCCCCAGAGCCCGGGACGCCTTAAAAAAGCCGGGAAACAGCTTAAAGGATATAGGGCACCTGCTGCCTTCTTCATTTAAGTTCAGCGAGGAAGTGGAGGAAGAACTGCAGATAGAGATAAAATACGAGGGATATGTTTTAAGAGAAGAGAAAAACATCCGGGAAATGGAGGATATGGAAGAAAAAAAACTAAATAAAATAAAAGACTATTCCCGCATAGCTGTCCTTTCCCGGGAGGAAATCGAAAAACTTAACAGGATAAAACCTGATACCCTGGGGCAGGCTTCCAGGATACCGGGCATAACGCCCGCCGCATTGACCGGGATTATGATATACCTGAAGAAAAGATCCCATTTAAGATAAGAAGCCTTAAAGCTTTTTTATGCAGGAGCTTCACTTATTGACATAGAGATGAAAATTTGCTAAAAGGCAGTTAAAAGACGGGAAAAATTTTTAGACGTAGGAGAAAATCGAGGAGGATGAAATGGCGAAAAAAGAAAAAGTAGCAAAGGCCGGAGTTGAGAAGAAAGGCGGATATCTTTACTATGTGGACAAACAGGGAGACATAGCCGAAGTAAAAATGGCCCGCGGAGGCAAAAGAAAAGGCAATCCGAAAAAAGTAGCCAAAACAGGAGTTACAAAGGAAAAAGGATATCTTTACTTTGTAGATAAAGACGGCGATGTCGGAAGAACAAAAATGGCCAGGGGCAGAAAGTAAGCTACCCCGGCTTTTAAAAAAAAGCCCCGGATACTTAAAAGGGGCTTGAAAAGGCAATTAAAGATTGTGAGTCTGATTTAAAAAGTTATATTAAATACATTAAACAGCAAGCAAGAAAATTTGCCTTTAAGGAATTAGGAATGGCCCCTTGTAAAAGGGGCTGTTCTTTTATAAATCCCCAAGGGAGCTAAAATTGAGACGGAGCGTATTAAATAAAGAAAAAATAAAAAAAATACTGCCCTACAGGGATCCCTTTCTAATGATAGACGAATGCTCTGTTGAAGAAAAAGGCCGCAGCGGCCGCGGACTTAAAAAAGTAAGCGGAAAAGAGTATTTCTTCGAAGGGCATTTTCCCGGGCGCCCCGTAATGCCCGGGGTTCTTATAATTGAGGCCATAGCCCAGACTGCCATGATTGTTTACGGGGGGGGAGATTTAAAGCTCCGGGGAATTAAAAAAATAAAATTCCGCCAGACAATAGAGCCCGGAGACATAGTCCTGTTTAAAGTACGATTTGTTAAAAAAGAGGGAAATGAAATTGAATTTGCCTCCGAAGTTTACATAGATGACAGTATTGCCGCCTCCGGAGAAATAATACTTTCCTTAAATCCCGGGCATTGAAAAATTATCATATCTGAATTAACATAATAGCGGAGAGCTATACAAATATGAAAGTGATTTCAATTAAAAAAAACAGCGGGGTAACATACCTGGAAGTGGTTTTGGCCCTGGCCATTGTGGCTATTATAACTCTGGCCTTTGCCCGCATGTTTTTAACTTACAACGTTTCCGTCACAAGTTCCAGGCTTCACACTCTGGCCGCAAACTGGGCCGCCGACCAAATGGAAGAAATAAAAAGCATGCCCTACGGGGATATAAAAAACGATAATTTTTCTCCTCTAAGCAGAACCCTGGGAGGAGTTAAAGAGTTTGAAAGGACAGTAAATATTGCCGTGGTGGAAGGAACCGAAGATGAAGGGGGTTTTAAAGAAGTGGAAATAATTGTTTCCTGGGAAGAACTCGAAAACCCCAGAATGCTAAGGATAGTTTCTTTTGTGGCGGATTATTAACAGGGAGGCGAAAATGATTTTAAGAAAAGAAGATTCCGGAATGGCCCTGGTGGGAGCCATTCTTTTAATGCTGGTCCTTGCAGCCCTGGCCCAGGCAATGTTTTACGTAGCCAGAAACGAAACGCACAGCGGGGTGCGCAGCCGACTGCGGGAGTCTGCTTTTTATGTGGCTGACGCCGGAATTGAATATGCAATACATCAAGCGGCTCCGGTGGGTTTGTCCACCACAGTTCCGGTGGGCATTTACACGGGTTCTCTTGCCGGTGAGGCGGTTGTTAATGTGAACCATTTACCGGAAAGTAGAGAGATTATATCAAAAGGTAATGTTTCTTCAGAAGGCGCCATAAAGGCGGAGCGGACAATCCGGGCAGAGGTTGTAGTTGGCGCGCAAATACCGCAATTTGCCACAATGAGTGGAGGAACCAGTAATTTTGGAACGGATATAGAGGTTTACGGCGTTATTTATTCCAGAGAACCTATTGTGATTTCCAAAGATGTCGTATTCAGAGCGGATATAAATGGTAACATAGGAGTTTACGGGGCGTATGGCGGCGGAGATTCCATAGATATAAACGGTGACATCGGATTTGTAGACCCTGACGATTCAGGAGGTATATTCGCTCGAGAAACAATATCGGGTAAAGGATATCTCACCGGAATTAACCATCAAGAATACTATAGTGTCCCGTCATACTCAGATGACGAAATATTGTTTGCTGATACAGATGCGCTGATTAATGATGCGACTACGGGAGAAGATTTCGGCGGGGACGGAACAATAGATGCTGACGGGCGGATAAAATTTGATAAGGATACAGTTATAGATCTTGATGATTATGCTGGCGACGTATATTATTATCCTGGTGGGATTGATTTTTCCAAAGATGCAGTAATTAAAGGCAGCGGGACATTTGTAGTAGGCGGGAATAATACAGGAAACGGGAGTGACCCGGCTATTGATATCGCTAAGCATTTTGGGGGGTTTGCAGCAGAAGCTAATGTAAATCTTATTGTAGCTGATGGGGGAAATTGGAGTCCTTATGATATTAATGTAGATAAAGCGGTGGAACTAAAAGGAATAATCCAAGCTCCCGGAGATGTTAACTTAAAAAAGAATTTTGAACTTGAGGGGCTACTTGCATGCGGCGGGGATCTTGATGTAGGAATGGATGCAGAATTTACCTATAATGAGGATGTAGTTAATGATATCCCCTTGAAAGGGGGTGGTGAAGGAGTAACTATTTTATCCTGGACTGAACAGTAAATTCGGAAAATTTATCTAACTAGTATAATGGGAAAAATCTATATAACTATTTTAATGTTAATTAAAACCGGCTGCTGCTTTTCATTTTTAATGCTGGCTGCATATTCTCTTAATGCTGCCGGAACTACGGCGGCCCCGCTTTTAAATTTTTT
>JBNJFW010000047.1:0-9215 GCA_051747165.1 Elusimicrobiota bacterium
ATTCCCGAAAGCCGCATGGCGGCTTTTCTTATGGCCGTATTTTTTCGCGGCATGGATTTTCGGGAATGTTTTGATTTTACCATGAGTATGGTGGAATCCGGAAAAACAGCCGACCTTTCAAAAATAAAGGGATTTAAAATAGACAAGCATTCCACCGGCGGAGTGGGCGATAAAACAACACTTGTGCTTGCTCCTCTTGTAGCCGCCTGCGGGGGAATTGTTCCTAAAATGAGCGGAAAAGAGCTGGGTCATACCGGCGGCACAATTGATAAGCTAAAATCAATTCCCGGCTTCAGGGTTGAAATGCCGCCAAAAGAATTCACATGCGCGGTAAACAAAACAGGAGCTGCCATTATTGCTCAAATGCCCGGCCTGGCCGGAGCGGACAAACTTATATATTCCCTGCGGGACGCTACGGCCACCGTGGAGTCGATACCACTTATAGCCTCTTCAATAATGAGTAAGAAAATAGCTTCCGGGGCGGACGGGATTGTTCTTGATGTAAAAACTGGTCTCGGGGCATTTATGAATAATTACGACCACGCTCTGGAGCTGGCCGACTTAATGCTTGAAATAGGCCAAAAGGCGGGAAAAAAAGTTTCGGCTGTTATAACTTCAATGGAAGAGCCCCTGGGATACGCGGTGGGGAACTTTCTTGAAGTTGCCGAGGCCGCTCAAACCCTTAAGGGAGAGGGCCCCCGGGATTTAATTGAACTGGTTCTGGAGCTGGGAAGCGAGATGCTTATTATCTCCTCTTTGTGTTCTTCAAAACCGGAAGCGGAAAAAAAACTTATGAAAGCCCTGAAAGATGGCAGTGCCTTTGTTAAATTCAGGGAGATAATATCCTGTCAGGGCGGTAATGCAAAAGTGCTTGACAACCCTGCAGATTTTTTAAAATCCTGCAAAAAGTTTAAACTAAAAGCTCCTAAAAAGGGATGGGTTCATAAAATGGATGCCTTTGAAATAGGAGTATGCTCAAAACTTCTGGGCGCCGGCAGAGATTATACTCAAGGTGAAATAGATTATAAAGCGGGGATAGTTCTTAAAAAGAAAATAGGGGACAAAATTAAAAAAGGAGAAACACTGGCTGTCTTTTATTACTCTAAAAGCCCGGATAATCTAAATAAAATTAAAAAGAAATTCATGAAAGCATGCATCATAGGAGATAAAAATATTGCCAAGCCCGATCTGGTTTACGCCCGCCGGACAGTTAAAGTGTGAAAATTGTGAGCAAATTACTGTTGCTAAAAACTGGCCTACATGGTAGTGGGGATGTAAAATCGGAAAAAATAAAAGGATTATTTTTAATGTTTGAATATGCAAGGCAAAGTAAGTATAATTTTTATATGATGGAGCGTAAAACCCATCGGTCTTTAGCCGATGGGATGTAAGCGACCGGCATTAGCCTTGTGAAAGAACATATTGACGCAGGAGATGCTTCGCCAATTGAACAGACAAAGTAACCGTCTGAGAAAAAAGTATGCCCTTTGAAAGAAAAATTTTGTTCATAATCCATTTAAAAGCAGCGAAAGCTTCTGAAAGTTGTGAAATATAATATAGGGGTAAAAGTTTGGGGTATAGTTAGGGCTAATTGCTATAAGGAGGGACTATGGCCAGAAACATTGAAATAGCTTCTTTCAGGTTTAAGACCGACAGGGGCAAAACATTTTTCTTTGATTTAAAAAAGAACGAGAACGGACGTTTTTTAAGGATTACCGAGAGCCGCAGCAAACCAGGGGAAAAAGATAAATATATACGGAATTTCATGACCGTGCCCGAAAGCTATGTAGATGAATTTATAGATAAGCTTGTCAGCGCCGGAGAATATTTTAAAAGTAATAAAGAAGAAATTAAGGAGGCAGAATGACTGAAGAAAATATAGAACTTGCAATTATAGGGGGGAGCGGTTTTTATGATATAGAAGGCCTGGAAGAAAAAAGAGAAGAAAAGGTCAAAACGCCTTTCGGAAAGCCTTCGGCCGGGATACTTACAGGTGTTCTTGACGGCCTTCCTATGGCTTTTCTTCCCCGACACGGAATCGGGCACAGTATAATTCCCTCGGAAATAAATTACCGGGCAAATATTTATGCCCTTAAAAAAATAGGGGTAAAAAGAATTCTTTCCGTAAGCGCGGTGGGAAGCATGAAAGAGGAAATCGCGCCCGGGGATTTTGTGGTTGTGGATCAGTTTTTTGACCATAGCAAAAAAAGAGAATCCAGCTTTTTTTCCTCCGGACTTGTTGCCCATATCTCTTTTTCCGATCCGGTGTGCGGGGCTTTAAATAAGCAGCTTTTAAAAGCCCTTGATTCGCTGGGCGTAAAAAGGCACGAAGGAGGAACATATATATGCATGGAAGGCCCCCAGTTTTCGACCCGCGGGGAATCGCTTATATACAGAAAATGGGGTGTTGACGTAATAGGAATGACCGCTATGCCGGAAGCAAAACTTGCCCGGGAGGCCTCAATTTGTTATTCTACGCTGGCCCTGGCGACCGATTATGACTGCTGGCGTACGGGAGACGAGCCTGTCTCTGCGGAAATGGTTGTAAAGCAGCAAAAAGAAAACATTAAAAATGCCAGGAAGGCAGTTGTTGCTCTGGCCGGGATAATAAAAAAGAACTTAAAGCAAGAATGCAACTGTCCAAAAGCCCTCAGGGGAGCCATACAGACTGCTCCTGAAGCAATAGATGAAAAGCTGAAGAAAAAATTGGATGTCATAGTAAAGGATTATATTTAATATAAAATGAATAAAAAATCACTTGTAGAAAAGGCTCTTGGTTATAGGAAAAGTGCTTATGCTCCTTACAGCGGATTTAAAGTGGGCGCCGCGGTAGAGGGCGAATCAAAAAAGGTTTACGGAGCCTGCAATGTTGAAAACTTTTCTTACGGTTTAAGCATATGCGCCGAAAGAAACGCTATAGGCCGGGCGGTGGGAGAGGGAGAAAAAAAGATTAAACAGATTGCGATAGCTACTTCTTTTAAAAATCTTTCATATCCCTGCGGGGCCTGTCTGCAGGTTATGGCGGAATTTGCCCTGGAAGATTTTGAGATTATATGCGCGGGAGAAAAAGGAGAGTTTGTTGTTTACAAGTTAAAGGAACTTTTGCCTTACGGAGTTGAAATACCGCTGAAAAGAATGCTGTTTGGCAGGAAAGACAAGAGCGATGAGCAAAAAAAGAAAAATTAATGCAGTCTCTGTTTTTTTAGTTGCCGCGGTTTTTTTTATATTAACCGGCTGCGCAAAAAAAACCTATAGTCCGGTGGTGGAAATACCTGCCGTAAGCGCTGAAGAGCTTGACCCGGAAACACTTCAGAGAGCAATTCAGATATTAAACAAGATTAAAAGAATTGCTTCAGAAAGCAGTCTTAATTTTCTGGGACGCACTACCATGAATGAGGCTGTGTATCTTATGGAAATAGGCTCTCCCATCGTTCCCCTTATGATAAAGGAGTTAAAAACTTCTAGCAATATGAACTACAGGTTCTGGCTGGTGGATTTGCTGGGATATATGAATACTCCCAAGGGGATAATACCTCTTGTTGAAGTTATTGAAGACGAAAGAGAAGATGAAAAGGTCCGGATAAGGGCATGTATTTCCATTAAAAGCCTGGGTTATCCGGCCGCTGTGGATTACCTTTTAATTTCCAGAGACCTGGTCAGCAACAAAAACGTCCTCAATCACATAGAAGAGACAATTGAATTTCTCAGGTAGAATAATTTTATATCTTATTTTTTAAGTAGCTTCGCCGGCGGTTTGGGGTTCGGATTTTTTAGCCCGATCCCGGTTTTTTAAATTAATATTTTTCTTTTTACTTGATTTTCCGTTACTACCTTCTTCTATCATATGACATACGCCGTCAAAGTGCGAGCCTTCCGAAATAGAGAGGTTTAAAGTTTCCATATCTCCGTTTAATGTTGCGCCGGGAAGAAGCTCTAGGGTTTTGTCCGCCCTTATATCCCCTTTAACTTTTCCGCCCAGGCTTATCGAACCCGCATGGACATTACCTTCAATAATACCGTTTTCTCCTATAATAACGGCCTCGGCTTTTTTTATGCCGCCTTTTATTGTGCCGTCAACTCTTATAGTTCCCATGGCCTCAATAGTGCCTTCAATGCTGGTTTCCTGGCTTATTAAGGTTTCCACTTTTCCATAGCATGCCTTGTTTTTACTGGATTTAAACAAAATTCCTGACCTCCTTGTTTATCTGCCTCTAACGTGCTTTACAGGATTAACCGGTTCCCCTCTGTACCACACTTCATAGTGAAGATGGTTTCCTGTGGTTCTCCCGGTTCTGCCTATATATCCTACTATCTGTCCCTGCTCTACGCGGTCTCCCTGCTCTACCGTCATATCCGATAAATGCATATATCTGGTAGAAAAACCGTTACCGTGGTCCACTACAATTGTGCGGCCTGCCGCTCCGGCCCATCCGGCAAGTATTACCCTGCCCCTTGCTGTAACCCTTACGGGGGCGTTTGCTCCCAGGGAGTTGTAAATGTCTATGGCGCGGTGAAATTCCTTCTTTTTTGTTATGGGGTGGGTCCTGTAACCGAAACCGCTGGTAATGTATCCGAAAACAGGCCATATGGATGGGGTGGAGAGAAGAAAATCTTTTTTCCGTTTAAGGAAGCCTTCAATCTGACTGGCGGACTGGTTCTGCTGCCAGGCCTCTTTTTTAAATTCTTTTATATTTGCTTTCAGGCGATTGAACTCAAAAATGGAATCCAGCTCCGAGGGTATAACAAAGTCAGGGTCGGGTCCTCCCAGGGGATAATTTTCAATGATGTTTCTCTTGTTTTCCATACCTATCATTGATGCCAGGCGGGTTTCTACATTTCTTATGTTATCCAGAAGGCTTAACGCTTCTTCGGTTTGTTCGGCGTATGCTTTTTTTCTTTCCAGGATTTCCCTGTTTGTGGAAAGTATCTCGTAGTAACTTATGTAAATGCCGGAAATATATATTCCGGCAGTAAATATTCCGGCCGCAAAAAGGCCCATGAACATAATAAATGGATAGGAAAGGCTTAAATGAAAAGATCTGCCTCCCTTCTCAGGCGCAAATATCAGCGTCAGTTTTTTATTGAAAAAGTTTTTTATTTTCTTGTACATAATTTTAGTTTCTAAGAAGATGTTAATTAATAAAGAATTAATTGTCAAGACTGCTGAAAATTATGTTAATTAACTGCCGGGATGAGGCCTTCGTTTAAAAAGATATTTTGTTTTATTTGAAGCCATCAGAAAAAAATAATTTGACAAGTTGACATAAAATTACACATAATTAGATAAAATGCGTGCGCTTATTTATAAAGTTTTATTTAGTTTAGTTTGAGAAGCTTAAAATGAAAAAAAGAATACTGGTCGCTGATGACAATATTAAATTTCGCAGATCCGCTAAGGCAATACTTCAAAAAGCCGGATACTCTGTAAGTGTAGCTTCTGACGGAGAAGAAGTTCTTGATGTTTTAAAAAAGAAAAAGCACGATGTTGCTCTGCTTGATATTATTATGCCTGTTCTGACCGGGCTTGAAGCTTGCAGGAAAATAAAAAAAAAGAGAAAAACAAAAAATACTATTGTAATAATGCTCTCGGGAAATGTTACTGAAATTGAAATCGGTTTTGACTACGGTGCGGATGACTGTTTTTTAAAACCGGTTAACTGGGAGACGGTATTTAAAAAAATAAAAAACCTGACAGGCGAAAGTGATTAAATCTATTTAAATGGAACAAAAAGATATAATAAAAAATCTTGATGCCGAGCCCGAAATTTTAATAGTGGACGATGATAAAAAGTTTTGCGAGGTAATGGCAGCAATTCTATCCAAGCAGGACTATAAATCCGAATCATGCTACAGCGCCTCGGAGGCTATTTCATACGCTGAAAAAAAACACTTTCACCTTGCCCTGATAGATTATAAGCTGGGAGACATGCATGGAATAGACCTGGCTCAAAAACTCAAGTCTTTAAACCCCTTTACCGGCACAATTCTTATTACAGGCCACGCCAACCTGGACGCGGCCATAGAAAGCATACGCAAAGGCATAGATTATTTCATTAAAAAACCGGTGGACCCCGAAAAACTCATACTGGGAATATCCCAGGTTCTTACCAAGCAAAAGCTTGTTATGGAAAGAAAAAAGCTTATCGATGAATTAAAAGAAAGCAATGAGAAGTTTAAAAATATTGAAGATATAAAACTCAACTTTATAAACATGATATCCCATGAGCTCAATACCCCTCTTACCGCCATACGCGCTAATATAGCTTATGTAAAAGATATGCTTGAGATTAACTCGGCAGAAAAAAATGAGGAAAAAATAAAAAAGGCGGTTTATGCCCTGGACATGGAATCAGGTCATCTTTCCGGTATGATTAAAAATCTTCTGGATATTACCAGGATTGAAGCCGGGGAATTTAATATAAGAAAAAAAGAAGCGGAAATAAATGATGTATTAAATGAGGCCCTGGCTAAAGTAAGACCCCTGATTAATGAAAAAGAGATAAATCTTGTTAAGAATATTGAATTGCCTTCCCGCAAAGTTAAAATTGACCCCGAAAAAATTTACAGGGTCATAGAGATTTTTATTAAAGATGCCTGCAGGTATTCTTCCCGCGGGGAGACTGTGAAAATTAATGCTTTTTACAGTGCGGATAGTTTTGTTTTTGAATTGCGCACGGATAAGGTTTTAAATGAACCCAAAGAGTTATTCGGCATGTTTAATACGCCGGAAGAAATTAATATATCAAGATACAGAGGGCTGGGCCTGTCTTTTGCCATAGCCAGGGAGATAATTGAACAACACGGTGGGAAAATAGGAGTGGAAAATAAAGAGAAGCAAAGTGTTTTTTATTTTAAAATACCCGCTATGAGCCAGTGAAGAATAAAATACTTCTTATTGACAATAATGTGAATACGGTTGCCGGCCTGACTGATGCGCTTGAAGGTTACGGCTATGGGGCGGTTGCCGTTGGCAGCCCCGCTACGGCCGCGGAACTTGTCCAAAGGGATTTTTTCAGTGTTGTTATTTGCAATATGGAAATGCTGGAAGACAAAGGCGTTAAAAACATTAAAAAAATAAAAGAAAATTCTCCTCTTTCAACTGTAATTGTTTTACCCCTGGAATCTGATCAAAAAACTGCCACTGAAAGCAAAGAGGATTCAAAAACAAAGAGCATTATTAATAATTTATTAAAAGACAATGGGGAGCCTTTAATAATTATCTGCGATAAAGAAGATAAGCTAAGGCCGCTAATCGAGCAATCAATTAAAGCAAGCGAAAAATCCGCCCGAGCTGTGGTTATGGATTTGAGAGATAAGGGCTTAAAAGAAAAAGTTAAAGAAATCAGAGAAAAAAATCCGGGAACCGGCACCTTTACTATAACCCGAAATTACTTACAGGATACCGCTTTATGCTCTATTGAAACCGGTTCTGTCAGCTGTATAGTAAATGAGGTAAAAGTGCGGGATGTCATAAAAAACCTTACTAAAGCAAGGGAAAAAATAAGAAAAGAAAACCTGAAAAATATCTTGATTATTGAAGATGACAGATCTCTTAACAGGACCTTGACCGGCATACTTTCCAAAGAAGGCTATGCTGCGGATTCCGCTTATACCGGAGAAGATGCCATAAAAAAACTCAGCTCCGGTTTTTACAATGCGGCAGTAGTGGACTACAAGCTTCCCGACATGACCGGCATTGAAGTAGTTAAAAAGCTTAAGGAGATTTCAAATATAAATATAATTTTTTTAAGCGGCCACGCTACGCTTGAAGTTGCCATAGAGGCGATAAGAGAGGAAGTTTATGATTTTTTTCGCAAACCGGTTGATATACCCAGCCTTCTGAAAAGTTTTAAAAGTTTAGAGGGGCATAAAAAAGGGGGGGCTTGAAAAGTTTGCCTTGTTTGCATTATGTTTGTTTAAGTTAAATAAAAACGCCGCGTTCCGGCTATGCGGTTGGAAATATATATCTTGCGTAAAACGGCAATTATAATATAACCAGGTAAAGAATTCGGAGTTTAAAACCCGGACAGGAGATAGAACATGAGCAAAATACTTATAGTGGATGATGACAAAAACATCCACATGACCATAGCCGGTATTTTAAAAAAAGAAGGGCATGAAGTGGACTTTATGGATAACGGCTATAAAGCCATAGAGGCGGTAGAAGAAAACTCCTATGACATAGCCCTTCTGGATATAAGGATGCCGGGCATAAACGGCGTAGAAACTTTTAAAAAGCTTAAAAAGATAAGCCCCGAAACCACGGTAATAATGATGACCGCCTATGCTGTTGAAGACCTTAAAGATGAAGCCGAAAAAGAAGGGGCTTACAAAATACTGGACAAACCTTTTGACATGCACGACGTAATAAATGTCCTGGATGAAATTGAAGATAAGGATGTTATTATGATTGTGGATGACGACACCAATTTCCGTTCAACCATGAAATATAATCTTCAGTACCAGGGTTTTAAGGCCGTAGATGTGGAAAGCGGCAATAAAGCTCTGAAAATAGTTGAAAGAAAACTTCCGGATGTAATAATAATGGACTGCAAGATGCCGGGCTTAAGCGGGCCCGAGACCCTGGCGAAAATGAATAAGATAATTGAGAGTTATCCCACCAAGCCCGAAGTTATCCTGGTAAGCGGCTATAATGACAAAGATGAAATAGACAGAGGCCTCATGCTGGGAGCGAAAAAGTTTCTCCAAAAGCCCATTAATTTAAGCGAACTTAAGAAAAACATCGAAATGCTTATTTCCAAAGAAAAAAAGAAATCAAAAAATAAAAAAGAAAAATACAACATACTTGTAGTGGATGATGAAACCTATTTCAGACAGATGCTTACAGATACTCTCTCCAGCTCCGGTTATAACGTTCAGCAAGCCGACAGCGGCCAAAGCGCCCTGGAAATCATATCCCACAAACAGTGTAACGCTGTTTTGCTGGATGTGAGGCTTCCGGATATAAACGGCCTGGAGGTATATGAGAAAATAAAAAAAGAAAACCCCGGGATGAAAGTCATAATGATGACTGCCTATGTAAAAGACAAATCATTAATGGAGCAGATAAAAAAAGGCGGCTATGCCTGCCTTATGAAACCTTTTAAAACCCGCCAGATGCTGGATATGATAAATGATATAACAGAAAAGAAAGATTAAATAAGGAAAATGGAAAAAGGATTAGTTATAGATGATGATCAGGCTCAGGTAAATAC
>JBNJFW010000048.1:0-9144 GCA_051747165.1 Elusimicrobiota bacterium
TCCGTATTAAAAACCGACCCGTCTTGAGGACTTATTATATTTATGGCGGGCACTTTTTTATCTATTGTGACCTCTATACCCGCAGCTCCCGTATTGCCGGCATTGTCCTTTGCCTGAATTTCCAGAGAACGAGTGCCTTCTTCAAGCCCGCTGAATGTGTGCGAATAAGAAGAGTCCGCCACTACCCAGCTTTGATTATCCACCCGTACATTAACATCATCCAGGCCGCTTTCTCCCGCATCAATGGTAAATTCAACTATAACTGTATCACTATTGAGATTAGAGCTATTATCCGGGCTGATTATATTAACAACAGGATCCTCATTATCAAATATTCCTTCAATAGCAATCCCGGCAGCGTCAAGACCGCTATCTGCAAAGCACAATAGAAACAGTATTACAAAAATATATTTTATTTTTTTCATCCTAAAAATTATTTCCTATGGATTTCTTAACTCAGCAGTATTTTACTCAGCGGTAATTATATTAAGGCTGACCTCAGCCGCCAGCACAATAAATTCATTTGGATTTTTCTTCTCTCTAGTTATCTCCAAAACCGCTTGATATCTTTTACCGGCATATTTTTCCTTATCAGGTATGTTTATATGAATTACAGCTTCTTTTGAGCTGCCTGCAGGCACTTCAAGTATTTCTTTTTCCGGCTGAATCCATTCAGTATCCGGTATATCTTCATTGCGATGTGAAATATTCACATTTTTTTCTTCACAACGGTAAACCTCCATTTTAAAGGAGCGATTGTTATTATCTTCATTGCTTATTTTAATACTCTCCCCTGTTATGTCTGAAATTGAAACTTTGGTTCCCAGAGGAACATCCTGCATAATTATGCGCCCCTCACTTATTCTCATTCCTCCTCCGGGCCGGCCCGTTTCTTTTTCCTGCAGCTGTACCTGGCGCGAAGACGCGCATCCGCATAAAAACACAAGGGAAAGAGCCGCAAAAGAAAATAATCTGTTTTTCATTTTTTTCTCCGTATAACTATTTTTTACCGCTTTAAATTAAATCTTAAATCAATACTTTTTTATTATAACCTCTCTGTGCTATTTGTCAACAAAAAGCTTAAAAGCAGAGCTGTTGAAGCAAAAGAATTTGATAAATTCAAGCTGCTTATGTAAGATAAAATATGAGTACAAAAATAAAAGAAAAAACCTTAAAAAAGTTAAAAAGCGCAGTCGGTACATCTAATCTGAGTGTAGATAAAAAAGAGCTTTCAGAATATTCAACCGATGAATCCCCCGGACTTGAATTTATGCCGGAGGTGGTTGTCTTTCCTGAAAGCGAGGAACACGTCCGTGAGATAACAAAACTTGCATATATGGAAAAGATTCCGCTTACAGCGCGGGGCGCAGGAACTGCACTCACCGGTGCCTCTCTTCCTTACCGGGGAGGGATTGTTATTTCATTTAAAAAAATGAACCGTATACTAGATATAGACACAACGTCACGCATGGCAAGAGTAGAACCCGGAGTTATAACCGGCGAGCTTGACAGAGAAGCCTCAAAGCATAATCTCTTCTATCCTGTTAACCCCGCTTCTCTCGACTCATGCACACTGGGAGGCAATGCGGCGACTTCCGCCGGGGGAGCTAATACGGTCCGTTACGGTACCACCCGGCATTATCTGTCCGGGATAAGAGCTGTTGACGGTAGGGGCCATTTATGGAGCGCGGGGGGGAATGTGGTCAAAAACTCAACAGACCTACAGCTTGTTCAGCTGGCGGCCGGTTCTGAAGGGACTCTTTCCATATTCACCGAACTTAACTTTCGTTTAAAACCCCGTCCGAAAGAAACAGCCTGGATTATAGCGCCTTTTAAGGATATAAAAATGGTTCCGTCGGGGGCGGAAAAAATATTCTCTCTTTCATTTAACCCCACAATGCTTGAGCTTATGGATTCAACTACTCTTTCCTGCTGCGCCGGTTATATAAATGAAGATATTCCCTTCAGCAAATACAATCAAATGCTGGTAAGTTTTGATTTCGGCCCCAGGTCAAATTCAGAGGACATTTTAATTGAAGCGGGAAAGGCCTGTATGGAAGCCGGAGCAGAAGACGTAATTATAGCAGACACAAACAGAGCAAAGGAAAAGATATGGAAGATAAGGAGTTCCATACATGATGCAATAGACCATACTACGGGTTCCATATGCGAAGAGGATGTTGTCGTTCCCCTTTCAAAAATTAAAGAACTGCTTGAAGCGGCAGGAAAAATTGCCTCCGGCCAGGAAGTCAAGGTGGCATTATACGGCCATTTGGGAGATGGTAATATTCATGTTAATTTTCTGGGAAAGCCTTCCAATAAAGTTAAAGCAGACAGCTTAAGAGAAGAGCTTTTTAAAGCGGTGGCAAAGCTATCCGGAAAAGTCTCGGGCGAACACGGAATAGGAATAACTAAAAAAAGCTGTTTTGGCAAGTATGTAGATAAAAATTATATTAAACTGCTGAAAAAGATAAAAAAAGAATTCGACCCGGAAGGAATACTTAATCCGGGAAAAATATTTTAGTAATTAAGTCTTTTGGTTATAAATACGGTTTCGCCTTTTTTAATTTTAAATTCAAATTCCTCAGTTTTTTTAGAAGTTCCCCCGCGCAATTGAATATCCGCACTAAATGTATATGTACCCGGAGGCAGGTATTTACGGGCAAAAAAGATATTATTCGGCAGAGTGAGCCATGAACGGGTGTCCGCTCTTTCAGTAGCTACTCCTAAAATATTAGCAAGTAAACCCAGTGCTTTTCTAGCTTCAGAAGCGTCCTCACCACCTCTGACCTGCCGGTAGCCGACGTATTTTGCCACAGCCCGGGCCATGGCTCTTGCTACTATAGTAGGCTTAATCTTTTGAAAATTCAACAGGGCAAGTTTTCCCGGGCTTTCTGTTAGCTCAAGACTATGGCTGCTGCCGTTAATATTCAAGCTCACTTTTTTAATATTGTCATCGGGCTCTTCATATTCAGGAAGGGAAACTTTAAGGTAATAAACTCCCGACAGTTTTTTGGGATACTTTTTTTTGTATTCGGAGGGGATTTGCATCTGTATACTATTTTCTATTTTACGGGGAGCGAAATTGGTCTCAAACAAAAATACAGCCTGACCGTATTCTTTAGGGAGTTCAAAAGGGACCATGGCTTCCGGTGGCAGTTCATCCCGCCTGGAAAATTCTGTTTTTTGAATAAAAGCCCATATATCCTTTTTTAACTGCTCCGGGACGGGAATATTTAAATCCTGTGAATATCTTTCACTATAGCCCTCATAGGCTTTTTTGTATTCTATAAAAGCCCCGGATTCATTGCCGGAGATGTCGTGAAGTATTGCAGTTATATAGTGAAAAAAAGCGCTGTCTTTTTCAAAAAGAGAGAGCTTGTGGTTAATCCTTCTTACCTCAACAAGGGCCCCTTGAATATCGGAAAGATACAGATAATTTAACAGTTTGTAATAGTTTACAAAAAGGTAATCAAAATATTCCCCCCGATAAGGAAGCATCATATCGGAAGTTAAAAGAGCCACGGCTTCGGCACTTATGCTTCGCGTATACATTTCGTCTGATATCCACTCAGCCCTTTCCAGAAAATAGTTGCTTTGCCGGTAATCGCCTGCCAGATGATATAACAGGCCGGCCTCAAAGTGATACAAAAGACGGTTTTTTTGGCTCTCATGCAGGTTTGTATCTTCTAGACTGCTAAGAGCGGCTTCGTATTTGTATGAAGCCGCATGTTTCCTGACTGGCTCCAACCTGCGGGGATATGTTTTCGCACAGGCAGAAGTAAAAAAAAGAGCCACAACCAGAAGTTTTATCATACGCTTACAATTTTTTTAACCTTTTATGTATTTTTTTACTTGTTTTTCGCCTATCCACGCTTTTCGGTTTGTAGCTGTATTAATGAGTTCCAGATTTACCTGATAGTAAATGACCTTCTGGCGCCCTTCCCGGTCAATTATGGAGTTAACAGTCCCCGTAAGCATATAATCCGCTCCGAGTTCCTGCATAAATTCAGCAACCGTATCCTCGGAAGCCCATTCCTGCATATCCATGCGCTCCACTCTTACCTGTTCTCTTTCATCAACAGACGCGACTACCTGAACCTTGCCTGAATTTACAAAGGCTCTTTCAAGATCTTTAGTAAATGTCTCAGTTACTATATGCTCATCTGTTTTGTTAGTTATATTTCCCACTATAACCGCAGGCTGGCGGCCTTCGTCTTCAATGAAATTATCAAGCCAGGGCCTTTCCAGGGCATCTGCTATCATTTCCTGCGAGACCAGGCGCGAATCCGTATCATTCCATCTTCCCGAAAGGTCAATCTGTTTATCCAGTTCTACTCTCTGCACTCTTTTCCTTCCGCACCCTGAAAACGCAAGCGAAACTGCCAGCAAAGCGGCCAAACAAATAAAACTTCTTCTCATTTTTAATCCTCCCGATAAATTATACCTTCACCTTTTTAACCTTTGCAAACCCGCTGGTGATTATAACACAAAGCCTCAGCAATTTCCACTTTACATATTATTATTAAAAGCTGAAAAGAGGCCTTTCTATATACTTCTTTATGCTGTGCTGACCTGTCCATATAATCCTGTTGGTCTGCAGGTCTGTAAGATTAAGGTCAGCCTGATAATATACAACTCTCTTGCCCCCTTCCTCATCAAGTATGGAATTAAGCACGCCCGAAAGCATAAAATCCGCTCCGTATTCCTGCTTGAAATCTTTCGCGCTTTCAATGGAAGCCCACTGCTGCATATCAGCCCTTTCCTTCCTTATCTGCTCTCTTTCATCAGCAGAAGCCACAAGACCGATTTCTCCTGAATTAAGCATTGCTCTTTCCAAATTTTTAATAAAAGTCATAACATCTATGTGCTCGTAAGTTCTGTTTCTCACATGTCCCACCACAACTACGGGGTTTCGCTTATGGGAGCGTCGGAACTCCCTGTACCAGCCGTCTTCCATAACCTGCTCTATTAATGCTTCAGCTACAAGTCGGGAGTCAGTTTCATTCCAGCGGCCGGAAAGATCTATTTCCACATCCGATTCCAGGCGGGCAACTCTCTTACTGCCGCATCCGGAAAAAAGAATAAAAAGAAAAAGAGTTGATAAATATACTAGTATTTTAATTTTCATTTCAGCCTTTTTCTCCTTCTTTCTTTTTCTTCCTCTATTCTCTGCAATCTTTGCTTTATTATATTCTGTCTCTGCTCCTGAATAAGCTCTCGCCGGCTCCGAGCCTTTTCCTCTCTTATCCGAGCATATTCTTCATTTATCTCATCCAAGCTTTTTTCATTTATTTTTAAATTATTTTCCAGTCCGGCGTTCCTGGTTTGAAGGTTTTTTATTTCTTTATTTATGTCATCTGTTTCGCTTTTTGCAGCAGATCTGAGCATTCCTCTCAGTCTTAAAAGTAAAGCCCGGTTTTTTATGATTTCTCTTTTTATATCGGAATTTCTTATTCTTTCCTCAAGATGAATCCATCTTAATTCTCTTAAATCCGTTATTTCGCCTATAATTTTAGCCTCTTGCCCCTTTTTAAACCGGGCATAGAGATTCTCTTTTATTTTAAGAGGCTGCTTGGGGAGTTTCAGTGCCGAAAATTCAATTTTACCTTCATACACTTCAGCTTCGCATACATTTTTTTCTTCATAAATTACGGCAAAGAGTGTTCCTCTTGCAGCGGCTACTGCAACCGGGGTTTTTATCTTCAGCCCTTCTTTTGAAATATCCTCTATTTTTGCTCGCAGAGCGCCGTAAAACATTTCCACTTCGTTTTTGCTAATCTCAACTGAACTGTCTTCGTTTAACTCCATCAGGGCGGTTCCATTCATTTGAAACCGAGCGTAGGAATCCGCTCCGGTTTTTATAATACTGCCGGGGGTTATAATCGTCGTTTTATCTACATTTATCCACTTGTTTTCACCTGGATGCATTATTAAAACTTCGCCCGTATGACTTAAAAAGGCCCCTTTATTTGGGTCCTGGTTTAAATCATGGGATTGATAATCCTGGGGGAAAGAAGAAATCAAGAGGTTATCAAGCAAGCGGCTTTGCAGATAGCCGCTGCCGGAAATCAAGAGAAAAATTAAAATTAAAATTATATTTCGCAAACCTGTCTCCTTGTATCGTTATTCTGCCATATTTAATTCCATTATTCAAATCGGTTTTAGCTGAAAAACCTGGCAAGTATTTTTTTTCTTTCCATTATAGCTTTTTGCGGGCATCTCTCGGCACAGCAAAAGCATCTTATGCATTTTTCAAGTTTAAAAACAGGCAGATTTTTGTGAAATCTTACGGCATCGGCCGGACATACTTCAGCGCACTTTTTGCAGCCTATGCAGCTGTGGTTTTCAACCTTAGGGTAGCGGTCAAGCAAAGGGGAAAGAAGAGTAAGGGCAAAAGCCGGAATCATTTTTCCCAGTCTGGAAGCAAGCGGAACTTTAAAAGATCGAAACCGTGAATCATTTTCTGCGTAATGCCTTATGATTTCCACATCCTTTATTTCACCCATTCCCCGTTTATAGACTTCTCTGGTAATTGGAACCCGAAAAGGGTCGACACCGCACATTTTCTCCACTACTGCATCAAGAGAATTAGTGGACGAGGAGCAAAATATTCTGTTTAGTTTCACGGTATCCCCGGTGACCGGGCCGTCTCCCTCCATTGCTTCTACGGCATCAAGTATTGTAAAATCCGGCTTAACAAGCGAATAAAGATCTGCAATAGCCAGGGCAAATCTTTCCGGATGGGGACAGTCCTTATGAAAAGCGCTTTTGGACAGACCCGGTATTACCCCCAGCATATTTTTAACTCCAAGTGTAAAAATAGTAAGCGAATGTGTTTTAAGTTTAGGTACATTAATTACGGTATCATAGCTGAGGTAATTTTCCGGAAGGTGCATTTTATTATAAACTGCGCTTTTTTTTATTTTTACGGGAGTTGTCTTGCTCCCGTCAAAAACCTCAAACTTTATATCAAGGTCCCGGCAAATGCCCATTATTCCCGTCTTTTCTGCTGCGTTAAGGACATTTTCCCTTCCCCAGCCCGATGGACTGTCTCCTATAGCACAGATCCCCCCGAAATCCATAACAGTTTCCGCGGCTGCTCTAAGCAGCAAAGGATGGGTGGTAACATTTTCATCAGGGAGGTGAGCCTGAAGCATATTGGGCTTAAGCAAAATTCTTTTCCCGTAAAAATCCCGTCTGTTAAAAAAATCCTTCATTATTTCTTTAAGCTTTCTTTTTTCGTAGGCGCAGGCCCTGTAAATGTGCACTGATTCTCTTTTCACTTTCAACCTCTGGGATGATACCTGCTGTGCATATTTTTAATATTTCTTTTATTGATATGCGTATAGATCTGGGTTGTATCTATATTAGAATGCCCCAGCAAAACCTGAATTGTTCTCAAATCGGCGCCGTTTTCAAGAAGATGGGTGGCAAATGTGTGGCGCAGAGTATGGGGGGCGATAGTTTTTTTTATTAAAGCTTTTTTGGTGCATCTTTTAATTGTTTTCCATATGCCGACTCTTGTCATGGGCCCGGATTTTTGACCCTTGAGAATATAGCCTTTGCTATTATCTTTTTGCGATATATATTCCTCAATAAGCTGCGCTATATTTTCACCAAAGGGAACATATCTTTCTTTTTTTCCTTTTCCAGTGACCTTCAGCCATCCGGCGTCTAAATCTATATCTTCTGTTTTTAATTGTGCAAGCTCGCTTACTCGTATCCCGGTGGCATAGAGAACTTCAATTATAAAACGCTCCTTTATATTAGAGGCAGCATTTATTAGCGCTTCCGTTTCTCCCAGAGTCAGGACTACGGGAAGCTTTTGGCCGATACGGGGACCGTCTATCGCAGAGGCCGGGTTTGCATCTATTATATCATCCAGCATAAGAAACTTATAAAAGCTCTTCAGGGCAGCCAGAAGCCTGGAAACAGAGGCCGGGCCCAGTGTTTTTCTTTTCATCATGAGATAATCCATTATGTCTTTTGTTTTTGAATGAGTAATAGGGATTTCTTTTTTTTGAATAAAGGAAGCAAAGCCTCTGATATCTTTTTCGTAGGCGGTTAATGTGTTTTTAGAGCAAGCTTTTTCCACATAGAGGTAATTTAAAAAAGTTTCAATAATATCTTCTTCCATTTCTTACTCCCTTTTTGGGAAAAAGCTTCCCGTCAAATTCACTTTAAGGAAAAAAAAGGATTATTGTTTTTTTCTTGCTTTACTGTAGTCTGCGGCCCGTGTCCGGGGTATATTACGGTATCATCCGGCAGGGAAAATATTTTTTCCTTTATGCTCATTTCCAGAGCGCGCATATCCCCACCCGGCAGATCAACCCTGCCCGCCGAACCATAAAAAACCGTATCGCCGCAAAAAAGTTTACCGGGTTCATATATGGAAATGCCTCCCGGCGAATGGCCCGGAGTGCTTATTATTTTTAAGCTCGTATTTCCTAATATCAGCTCATCACCGTCACTTACAAAGCGCTCAGGTTCGGCGGTGTCACAGTTAATGCCCTGTATCTGGAGCATTTTAAACTGCTCTATTACCTTGTCCTCGCCTTTACCGGCTATAATCTCGGCTCCTGTGTTGCTTTTAACCATACCGGAAGCAGCTGTATGATCAGGATGACAGTGAGTGTATATAATGTACTTAAGCACAGCACTTTTCTTTTGGATCTCATTTAATATACTTTCTCCGTCATCTGCCGGATCTATAACAGCTGCTATACCTGCGCTGCTGAGTATATAACAGTTAGTTTCCAGTGGGCCTAAGTTTAAATGCGTAATATCCAATTTTTATTTCTTTTTTGTTTCTTTTTCCTTCTCATCTTTTTTAGGAGTAAAAACTTTTTCCCTTATTTTTTTATCCAGCTCGGCCCGGAGCTTTTCATTATTTTGAAGAAATTCAACTGAATTTGCCCTTCCCTGGCCCAGTTGCGTGTCTTTATATGAATACCAGGTCCCGTTTTTTTCAATAAGTTTTTGTTCCAGGCCTATGTCCAGCAGGCATCCCTCCGATGATATTCCTTTGCCGTAAATTATATCAAACTCGGATTTTTTAAAAGGAGGCGCGACTTTGTTTTTAACTATTTTTACCCGGGCTCTGTTGCCTATGCTATCGGATCCGGATTTTATTGCTCCTAT
>JBNJFW010000049.1:0-9108 GCA_051747165.1 Elusimicrobiota bacterium
TATCTTCCCGTTTCTTTTTTTTATTTTCTGCAAAAATCTTTTTTTAACAGCCATAATTTTTCTCCTTTATTACTACTATTCTGAAACCCGAAAGCAAAACTCCGATATATCGAAATTTGGCCTCAAACCTTGTAAATTTGGGCTGATTTTATTAATTTAAAGCCCGGCCTGTCAACCGCCTTTTTTTATATATTCGACAAAGCAAAATTTCATCATTTAAGCTGAACTATCCGCAAGCCGGTGCCCGTCGATAAATCAGCCGGACTTTACATTTTTTCAAATACTTGCTACAGTAAGATAATTTAGCTTATTACTGGATATTCCCGGGCTAAAAAACAGAGCTTTTTTTGCCTTGCTCCCGGAAGCACAAGTTTGTACTCTAAGCTATAAAAAAACTCAGGATTAAGTCAAATTTAAGGAGAACTGATGGAAGAGCGCAGGATAATCGATTCCGAAAAGTTTAAAAGAAAAGTAATAAAGCTTTCTTCGGAAATACTGGATGACTCTCAGGGAGCACGCAATCTCGCCCTGATAGGAATACGTTCGGCGGGCGCATATTTTGCCCAGCGCATAGCCGAAAGTATAAGCACCGAGACTTCACAGGAAATACCCGTGGGCCTGCTTGACATTTCCCTTTACCGGGACGATTTCTTTAAGCGCCCTCTTAACCCCAGCATAAAAAAAACAGTTCTGGATTTTGACATTACCGGAAAGCATGTCGTTCTTGTCGACGATGTCATATGGACCGGAAGAACCGTACGAGCAGCACTGGATCACATGGTAGATTTCGGGCGTCCGGCAAAAGTAAGGCTCTGCGTTTTAATAGACCGCGGAGGAAGGGAACTGCCCATACAGCCGGATTTCAAAGGCATGGATTTGACCCTGCCTCCGAAGTTCTGGCTCTGCTTGAACATGAGGGAAGCAGGAGGCCGGGATGAGGTACTGGTCACTCGCCGAAAAACCGAAAAAGCAGACAGCTGAGCCCATGATTTTTAAACACAAAGACCTCACGGACCTGGAAAGCCTCAGCAGAAAGGAAATCAATCTGATTCTGGAAACCGCTTCCCCTATGAAAGATGTCTTTACCAGAACAGTAAAAAAAACCCCCGCCCTTAGAGGAAAAACAGTAGTAAATCTTTTTTATGAGCCCTCCACCAGAACAAGAATATCATTTGAACTCGCCGCAAAAAGGTTAAGCGCCGATACTATAAATATATCGGCTTCGGCATCTTCCATATCCAAAGGGGAAAATCTCATTGATACCGGAAAAACAGTACAGGCGCTGGGAGCGGATATAATAATAATGCGTCATCCCTGCTCGGGCGCGGCACATCTTTTAAGTAAAAACGTAGACTGCTCGGTTATAAACGCAGGAGACGGGACCCATGAGCACCCCACCCAGGCTCTTCTTGACATGTTTACCATTAAGGAGAACAAGGGAAAAATAGAAGGCCTTAAAGTCGGAATCGTGGGGGATATAATGCATTCCCGGGTTGCCCGGTCAAATATATGGGGACTGAAAAAAATGGGGGCATCGGTTTTTGTGATAGGCCCGGCCACCCTTATTCCCTCTTGCATTGAAAGCATGGGAGTAAAAGCATATTACCGACTTGAGGAAATAATAGGAGAGCTTGATGTAATTAATATTCTCAGGATACAAAAGGAAAGGCAGAAAGAGCTCCTTTTTCCCAGTATAGAGGAATACAGTTTTGTATTCGGAGTTGACAGCAACAAGCTTAAAAAGGCTAAAAAAGACCTTCTGATAATGCATCCCGGCCCCATGAACAGGGGAGCCGAAATATCTTCGGTGGTGGCCGACTCGCAAAATTCCGTTGTAAACAGGCAGGTTACCAACGGAGTGGCGACAAGAATGGCCGTGCTTTACCTGCTCTCGGGAGCAAAAGAATGAAAATACTCTTAAAAGGAGGGCAGCTTATCGACCCCGAAACAGCTTCGCTTTCCAGGGCCGATATTCTCATAAGCGGCGGGAAAATAAAAAAAATAGAAAAAAATATAATTGAAAACTGCAAAACAATAAATTTAAAAGGAATGTATGTCACTCCCGGGCTTATTGACCTTCATACTCACCTGCGGGAGCCCGGCCGGGAGGATGTGGAGACCATAGAATCCGGTACCAGGGCTGCGGCAAAGGGTGGTTTCACCACCATATGCGCCATGCCCAATACCAACCCCACCATCGACTCGGTTTCGGGAATAAAATATGTGCTGGCCACAAGCGCCCAGGATGGCTGCGTAAGAGTGCTTCCGGTGGGAGCCATAACAAAGCAGCTCCGGGGTGAAAAATTAACTGAAATAGGAAAAATGCACAAGGCCGGTTCAATAGCTATAAGCGATGACGGAAAAACAGTGATGAACTCCCTGGTTATGCGCCGGGCAATGGAATATTGTAAAATGTTTAATCTTCCGATTTTTTCTCATACCGAGGATTTAAACCTCAGCCTGGAGGGAATGATTAACGAAGGCCGGATATCAACCTCAATGGGGCTTCGGGGAATTCCTTCGCAGGCAGAGGAAATAATCGTCTCCAGAGATATCGCCCTGGCCGAGCTTACCGGCTGCCGGCTGCATTTGTGCCATATATCTGCCGAGCGCTCGGTATCCATGATAAGCGAAGCAAAAAGACGCAGCCTGCCGGTAACGGCAGAAGTCACTCCCCACCACCTGACACTTACCCCGGAAGACCTGCGCGGATATAACACAAACGGTAAAATGAAACCCCCTCTCAGAAAAGAAAAAGACAGGCAGGCATTGATAAAAGGATTAAAGGACGGCACAATAGACTGCGTAGCCACCGACCACGCCCCTCATCTTAGTGTTGAAAAAGACAGCGAATTCGCCCTGGCGCCTTTCGGGATAACCGGGCTTGAAACCGCCTTTCCCGTTTTATACACCGAACTTGTAAAGAAAAAAATCATGAGCATAACAGAACTTGTTCAGAAAATGACTGCTAAACCCGCGGCCATACTCCAGAATCCCGGCCTCGGCCGGCTTAAAACCGGGCTTGACGCGGACATAACGGTTATCGATACGAAAAAGGAAATCACCCTGAACGAAAAGTTTTTCCGGTCCAAAAGTATAAATTCCCCTTATATAGGAAAAAAACTGAGCGGAATTCCGACTCTTACCATATCTCAAGGAAAAATAGCATATAAAGATGAAGAAATTTTTAATTAAAAAATCCCGCCTTGAGTCTAAAACAAAAATAGCGGAGGACATCTTTTTATTTAAAATAGCCAGGCCCGCGTCCATGCCGGAATGCAAACCGGGGCAATTCATAAACATAGCTCTAAAGGAGCGAAGCCTGCGCCGGCCCTTAAGTATATTTAACGCGGACAAAAAGAATATATATATAATTTTCAGAATCTGCGGCAGCGGAACAGCAATCCTGGCTTCCACACCCGAAGGAGAGAGAATAGACTTAATGGGGCCCCTGGGGAACCCTTTTCCCTCTTTAAAACTCAAGCCTCTGTTTGTATCCGGGGGAATGGGTGTGGCTCCGCTTTTCTTTTTAAGCCTGAGATATCCCCTGGAGGGAATTTTTATATACGCGGTTGCCCACCGGAGAGAATTTACGGACATGAAAAAAGTAAAAGAAAAAGGCCACAGAGTTATAAAAATATCAGAATGCACCGACAAATGCACGGCTGTCGACGGCCTTGAAAAACATATTGAGGCGGCCGGAGTTATTTATACGGCCGGGCCCCGCCCCATGCTAAAAAAAGTATCTCAGATGTGCCTGGAAAAAGACAAAGAATGCTATTTAAGCTGGGAAGAGAGAATGGGTTGCGGAACCGGCTTGTGCCGTTCATGCGTGGTAAAAACAACCATGGGATACAAGCTCAGCTGTTCGGACGGACCGGTGTTTAACGCCCGGGATATAAATTGGAATGAATATTAAATTCGGTTCAATTAAAATGCCGGCTCCCTATATAGCGGCAAGCGGCTGTTACGGCTACGGTTTTGAAATGGAGGATGCAATTACAAGCGCCGGCCATCTTAAATGGGGAGCCGTAACTACAAAAACAATAACCCTGAATCCGCGCGAAGGCAATCCCGTCCCCCGAATTTTTGAAGTACCCTCAGGCGTAATAAACCGCATAGGCCTGCAAAACTGCGGTCTGGATGCTTTTATAAAAGAAAAACTCCCCCGGATAAAAAAACTCCCCTACCCCGCAATTATAAGCATATTCGGAGAAAACTCAGAAGAATGGCTCACTCTTGCCCGTATTCTATCCCGCCAATCCGTCCGGGCTCTGGAATTAAACCTTTCCTGCCCCAACCTTAAAGGCGAAATACTCAGCCGCAAAAAAGAAAAATGCGCGGAAATAATCAAAAAAATAAAAAAAGAAACATCCGTTCCCGTATGGGTAAAAATAAACGCCGTGGATTCTCCTTCTGAAAACGCAAAAATATTTAAAAAGACCGGAGCCGACGCCATTGTCTGTTCCAACACAATACCCGCTTGCACCGTATTAAAGAAAAAAATTTATTCAGGCGGGCTGAGCGGCCCGGCAATTAAGGCTGTAGCCCTGAAGGCAGTAAGAGAAATAAGCTTAAATGCAAATATCGATCTTGCCGCCTGCGGGGGAATTACCTCTTATCATGACATAGAGGATTACCGGCTCTGCGGAGCAAGGGCCTTTGTACTGGGAACTGCCGCTCTTAACCGGCCTGATATAGTTAATCTGTTATCAAAGCAAAGTAAAGAAAAGAAAGGCTGCACTAATCTTTAAATTGCAGCCTCAGAGAAAGGAGTTAAAATTATATGTCCAAACTTATATTCGCTTTAGATTTTGACCGGCTGGAGGAAGCCTCCGAATGGGTGGAGCTTTTAAAAGATGAAATCAAAATTTTTAAAATAGGACTTCAGCTTTTTACCCGCTACGGGCCGGAAGCACTAAAAATGCTGCAAAAACAGGGGGCAGATATTTTTCTCGATCTCAAAATTCATGACATACCCTCCATATCATCAAAAGCTGTGGAATTTGCGGCCGACCGGGGATGTTATTCCACAACCCTTCATGTACAGGCCGGTGAAGCCGCTCTCCGCCGCGCAGTTAGTTCAAAAAAGAAAGATCTTCCCCGCATCTGGGGAGTGACCGTGCTGTCAAGTTCAAAAAAAGGAAACTCGCTCCAACCCGCCCAAACCGCCTCTGACTGCGGACTGGACGGAGTAGTGGTATCGGGAGAAGACTTAAAAAAAGTCAAGGATTCTTTTCCACATCTGGAATGTGTTGTTCCCGGAATCCGCCCTGCTTCCTACAAGGGCCGGGACGATCAGAAAAGAGTTCTCACTCCGGCAGAGGCAGTTAAGCGGGGAGCCGACTACCTGGTTCTAGGCCGGGCAATTAGAAACGCTCCCAACCCCATTGAAACACTTAAGGACATAAAAAAAGATGTCAAAAATGCAAATTGAAAATCTTTACAAAGAAACAGGAGCTCTGAAAAAAGGACACTTCCTTCTGGCAAGCGGACTGCATTCAGAATTTTACTTTCAGGCCCAGGCTCTGCTTCAGTATCCGGCCAAAGCCTCACAAGCAGCAGAAAAAATAGCCCTAAAATGGAAAGACAGAAAAATAGACACCATTGTTTCTCCGGCAGTAGGAGCCATAGTTTTAGGCCAGGAAGTAGCCCGGGCTCTTAACTGCCGCCATATTTTTGTGGAAAGAAAAAACAATGCTTTCATCTTTAAAAGGGGCTTCAGTCTGAGACCTTCGGAAAAAGTTCTGGTTGTGGAAGACGTTGTTACCACGGGAGTCAGTGTAAAAGAAGCCATAGAGGTCATAAAAAAATATAAGGCAAACATCCTGGGCATAGCCTCTCTTCTTTCCCGGGGAGATGCTTGCTTTTCTCTTCCCTTTACTCCCCTTGTAAAGGTAAAATGGCCGACTTACGAACCCCGGAAATGCCCCCTCTGTCAAAAGAAAATACCTATTGATACTCCCGGAACAAGGCAGGCAAAAAACTAAGTCAGCTGCGGGCGGACTTGCGGTAATTAAAACAGGCTTTAACAAAGGAAAAGAAAAGAGGATTGGGAGAAAGAAGACTTGAAGTAAACTCCGGGTGGAACTGGCAGCCCAGAAACCAGTTTTTATCTTCAATTTCCATTATTTCAATTAGTCCGCTTTCCTTGTCAATTCCCGTGGCCTGAAGGCCTTTTTCCTCCAAAAGCTCAAGATAATCCCGGTTTACTTCATAACGGTGGCGGTGCCTTTCATTAACTTCCCCCACTCCGTAAGCGCGCATGGCCAGAGAACCTTCTTTTAGATTGCATGTGAAATTTCCCAGTCTCATTGTCGCCCCCTTGCTTTTGATTTCCTTCTGAGCCGGGCTCAGAGCAATTACGGGGTGCTTTACACCGGATTCAAACTCAGAGGATCCGGCCCCTTCCAGCCCGGCTTTGTTTCGGGCAAAATCTATAACCATGCACTGAAAACCCATGCATATTCCAAAACAGGGAATATCTTTTTCCCTGCACAATCTCACAAATTCTATTTTTTCCTCCATTCCCCTTTCCCCGAACCCTCCGGGTACTATAACTCCGTCAAATCTGTCAATTTCTTTTTCAATGCCGTCTTTCTGGATGTCCAGATATTCGCTCTCCACCTCTATGGAAGAAACCCCGGAGCAGTGGCGCAGGGCTTCAACTATGCTTATATAGGCATCCTGCAGCCCGGTATATTTTCCGGCTATGGCCACTTTTATCTTTTCGCTGGGGCCGGTCATATTCTTAATCCTATTTTTCCATTCCGACATATCCGCCGGGCTGCGTCTTAAAGACAAAAGATTAAATATTTTCCGGTCAACTTTTTGCTCCTGCAGCATTAAAGGGACTTCATAAACGGTATTGGAAACATCCTGCTGCTGTATTACATAATCTTCTCTTACACTGCAAAAAAGGCTTATTTTTTCAATCTCCTGGGAGGTAACAGGCTTTTCAGAACGGGTCATTATCATATCCGGCTCTATTCCTATCTCCCTCAGCTTGGCCACGCTCTGCTGGGTAGGTTTTGTTTTAAACTCCCGGGCGGCTTTTATATAGGGAATGAGGGTCAGATGTATATAAACCGTATTTTTTCTTCCCACATCGCGCGACATCTGCCGGATAGCTTCCAGAAAGGGCTGGCTTTCTATATCGCCCACCGTGCCGCCTATTTCAACTATAACTATATCGCTGCCGGAAGAAACCTTAAGTATTCTGGACTTAATTTCATTTGTTATATGCGGTATAACCTGAATAGTGCTTCCCAGGTACTCCCCTTTTCTCTCCTTTGAAATAACAGCGGAATATATCTCTCCGGAAGTAGTGTTGTTTTTCTTTGACATGTCTTTATTGAGAAATCTCTCATAATGACCCAGGTCAAGATCGGTTTCGGAACCGTCGGCGGTAACAAACACCTCACCATGCTGAAAAGGGCTCATTGTTCCCGGATCGACATTAAGATAGGGGTCCATCTTTATCATGTTGATTTTAAGGCCGGCATGGCCCAGTATGCATCCCAGAGAAGCGCCCGTTATACCTTTGCCCAGAGAGGAAACCACCCCGCCGGTTATAAAAATGTATTTTGTATGGCTCATTTTTTATCCTTTATTGAATTAACTTCACTCCATGTTGATTTTTACTTTTATATCAATCAATGTCAACATATCGCCGATTGACCTGAAGTTGAAAATTTTCAGCAATATTGTTTTTTTGATTTTTTTCTTTTAATTTATATAATAAACAGCCTCGGAATAATCGGAATAAATGGTTAAAAATTAAAAGGCAGGAATAATGAAAAACAAAAACGATACAGCTAATGTAATAAAGTTTAAAGGTTTAAGATTCAACCGGCCCGACGGAGACATCTCGGAACTGGTAGCTCCGCCCTATGATGTTTTTGAATACGGCGACCAGCAGGATAAAAAGCTCAGAAGCAATCCTTCAAACATAAGCCACATTCATAAACCCCTGGGCAAAGGGGAAACTAAATATAAAAAGGCCGCTTCACTTTTAAGGAATTTTATATCCGAAAAAACACTTATAAGAGAAAAAGAGAATTCTTTTTATATTCTCCGCGAAGAAGGAAAAAACCATACCAGGACCGGCATCACCGCCGCCGTGAAAATCGACCCCGAATACAAAAGAATCAAAGAACACGAAAGAACCAAAGCCAAGCCCCTCAGAGACAGAATAAAACTTACCCTGGCCACAAACACCAGTTTCGGCTCTGTATTCACCGTGGCACCCGACCGGGACGGCAAGTTTCACGACGCGATTGAAGAGGAATACAAGGAAAGTAATCTCCTCTACGATTTTATTTCTCCCGCCGGTGTACGCAGCCGCTTTTATAAAACCCAAAACAATATATTTTCAGAGCTCTTAAACAACACCACTCTTTATATAGCCGACGGTCACCACAGGTACAAAACCGCCATACGCTATTCTGAAATAATGAAAGAAAAGTCCCCTCCCGAAGATAAAAGATTTGATTATGTAATGATGCATATAGTGCCACGGAGCGCGCTTACCATATATCCCACCCACAGAATGATAAGCAATTTGAGCAAAAGAAAGGTGCAGGATATATTAAACAAGCTAAAAGAAAACTTTTTTCTTGAAAAACAAGATACTCCCCAAATCCCTGAAAAAGGCAGGGTGGGATTATATTTTAATAATTCTTTTTTTACTATTAAAAGCACCCTTAAAGAAAAGCCCGACACCGTATTTCTGGAAGAAAAAATACTTAAGCCCTATTTCCCCCGTGACTTTGAAATCAACTACCTGAGTGGCGGAAAAAAGGTTGTAAACGAAGTAAAGGAAAAAGTTGACCGCCGGGAATATGCTATGTCTTTTTTAATGGCGCCTCTTAGTTTTTCCGACGTAAAAAAATCAGCCGATAAAAAAGAAATGCTTCCTCCTAAATCTACTTTTTTCTATCCCAAGATACCCACGGGCACGGTTATATATAAATACATATAAATTACTGCGCCCGGTACTTAACTACAGCTGAATATGTCGCCCTTTTTAACCCTGTTGCCGGCAAGAAAGGAAGCCGTTTTCATAGGACGGCTGCCGGAAGGATGAACTTCAAGTACTTTTACCGC
>JBNJFW010000050.1:0-9075 GCA_051747165.1 Elusimicrobiota bacterium
CGAAATCTGCTCCAGGATATATAATTTGTTATTCTCAGCCTCCACGCATATCCTGCAGACACAGCGCTCCGGGCTTCCCTGCAGGTTGATTTCAGGAATGGCTCTTTTAAATATTAAGTTGTATTTTTTCAGCAGTTTTGAATATTCAATATTTTTTATAATTAATATCTGAATGTAGACTTTAGTAATTCAAAATTTACTTGTAAATCCGGTCCATTTATACAGAACATATTTTAAAAAAAAAGTTATTACCACAACTGCTGTACCGCTTATTAACGTGGGTATTTTCATAATATCAATAAGAATATACAACAATACAACATTTATGATGCTGACAACAATACCAACGGCTGTATAGGTAATAAAATTCTTATACTTGTTATAATAATAACTGTATTTATTCATGTTCAATTAATTACTTGCCTCCAAATGTTCCATAAACTATAATCCAGGGAAAAGAATAATAGAATTCATAATCACAAAAGTAGTCTGTGATTAAATTGCTTAGCCTATTTTTAGTGAAATGATTTATATGACCTGGGGCATTGCCTATCTTTTTTATGTGTTTTAGAGCTAATAAATTGCTCAATCTGAAATAAGGTTCGTGTGGAACACTTATTATTACTTTGCCCTTGGAAACTCTTCTTAATTCGTTTAAACCATCAAGAGGTTTTTCCAAATGTTCTAAAACTTCATTGCATATTACAAGGTCAAAACTACAGTCATCAAAAGGCAAATCATTAATATTACCGATCATTAGTTTAACCCTGTGAACATCTTGAAACAGAGTTTGTGCAAATTTAACAGCTTCAGCATTGATGTCTATACCAAATATGTCGCAGTTTAATTCCCTGCATATATCATTAATAATGTATCCTTCGCCGCATCCTGCATCAAGTACAACCTGAGGCGAAATCATTGTAATTAAATCAAGAATGTTTTTCATGAATCTATTAATCAAATACTTCTTAACCGGATTTTTTGTCATATATTTTGCCTGATTACTGGAAATCATTTTTTTTAGACAGGTAGATTATTAATTCACTTATCAAGCCAGTTGAAATAAATTGTATACCCAAAATAAAAAGTAATATCCCAAGATTCAGCAAGGGTCTGTCACCAATTTTTTCACCTGAAAACCATATTATTGTCAAGTGCAATAATATAACAAAACCGGAAACAGTAGAAATAAGGCCTATTTTTCCAAAAAAATGCATCGGTTTTGACATATATTTAATTAAAAAGTACACAGTCATAAAATCAAATAATCCATGCATATATCGCTTTATCCCATATTTAGATTTTCCATATTTACGAGAGCTGTGCTTAACCTCTACTTCGGCAATTCTAAAACCTTTCCAGTGAGCCAATGCCGGTATATATCTGTGCATTTCTCCATACAAATTAAGACTTTCTATTACTTCTCTTCTATAAAGCTTAAACCCACAGTTGTAATCATGTATTTTAAGACCGGTAACATTTCCGATTACATAATTAAATAACTTAGATGGAAGTCTTTTTTCTAATTGGTCTTTTCTATTTTTTTTCCACCCACTTACGAGATCATAGCCTTCTTTTAATTTTTCAAGTAAAACAGGGATTTCCTCTGGTTTATCCTGTAAATCAGCATCCATTGTAATTACTAAACTTCCCTTTGCAAGCTTAAATCCTTCATTTAAGGACACTGCTTTCCCGAAATTTTTATTAAAACTTAGATATTTTATTTGTTTATTATGCTCTGCGAGTTTCTTGATCACCTCTTTTGAATTATCAGTGCTTCCGTCGTTAATCAGTATTACTTCATATGGAATATGTATTTCATGCATCACGTTTTTTATCCTGCCAATCAAAACTGGCAAGCTATGCTCTTCATTGTAAAGCGGAATAACTATAGAAATAAAATGTGAATTTCTGGTCATTTATACCCTCCTGAGAATTTTAAATACCAATGACTTTAAATTTAGACTTGAACTAGTTAACATAATATCTACTAATGTAGCATAAAAATATTAAGTTAAGCAAGCATACATTTTTCTTTGCTCTTGGTTAGATTTATTTAACTGTTAGGTCTAATATCATAAACAGCCATTATTTTAAAAGAGTCTACTGTCACCGAATAAACCTCTTTTTCATTACATTCAAATCCAATCCCTGGGCGGCAGTTACCTTTTACCCATCTAAAGCATTCAATAACGTAGTCTGCCTCATCTATGTCCACCCATTCTATTCTTTTTTGATTATGTTTATTTAACATAACAATATTAAGTTTCCCGAAACCAATGGGTTTAAATATCTTTATATGATCTCTATCATCATTTCTTACAATATATTCTAATCCTTTTCTTGCTGACAGATACCAATAATCGCGTTCATAATTATACTCTATATTATTGCCTGCCAGGATATTAAAGTATACATATTGATAAGGATGATTTTTAACCATCCAAAAAGAAGTATGCCCTATTCCTAAAATAAATAGTGAACAAAAAATTAAAACTATAGTATTATAAATGCATTTCTTAAGATTAAGGGTTTCAAAATAGTGATAAAGATGTTTTAAGCCTTTAATACTAATTAGAATGAAGGGAACATATATAAAAAATAAATGCCGCCAGCCATCATATAAAGTGCTACCGAGAATTATTACTGCTAATAACGGAATAAAAAAAGCCAGCATCAAAAAAAGATCTTCTTTTTCTTCGACATTATTGTACAGGGTAAAGTTGTTGGCGAAAAATTTTTTAACTGTTACCAATAAGCCTGAAAAGAAAAGAAAAAGGTATATAACAGGAGTTGTTATACCTAACCATACGGGAATATAATGCCATGGTAATTCCTGTGCTTTTATAAAATTCCCCATATATAGTACACTACCACCCCATTTTGAATAATTTGCTTTTAAAAAAATTGTATCAATTAAAAATTTTATTGGGTTTTCCCAGGATGCAGGCCAAAAAGCTATTGTTAACAAAGGGGCAATAATTAATAAAACAGCAAGACTTGTGTATTGTTTTTTACTTATATTGTCTTTGGTTTTCATCCAATCAATGATTGTAAAAATAAAAACCATAAATAGGAACATAATTCCTATTACTCTGACATTAATGGATATTGCTATAAATAAAGCTAATAATATTGCATTTGCGAGGTTTTTTTGCTCAAAAAAACGGAAAGAAAAATAAATAACTATAATTGTTACTGAAAGAAAAACTAAATCCTTAACATTATAAAAAGAATGGGCAAAAATACGGGGGCTGAGCATCATAAACAAACAACCTAATAAACCTAAACCCCAGCCATATTTCTTTTTTATCAGCTTATATAAAAATATCAATCCGAAGAAAAACCACATGAATGTATAAAGATGTTTGAATTTCCATAATGCCGGGGTACCTATATCAAGATAAAACATCCTTTCAATTATTAATGCGGGTAAATGAAATAAAACGCCATAATTTTTTGCATCATATTGGGGGTAAGAAGGAACACCTTCAAATATTTCGAAGCTTTTTATGGCTGGTAAAATACTATTTAAGATATAACTTTCAGCTACATAAGCATGTCTATGTTGTACATATTCATCAAGTGAGATACCATAATCATCATAAATATTCAGAGCAATTATAAATATGATCGCAAAAAAGCCAACTGTGATAACAGTCCTTAATTTTTTATTCTCTGTTATTGATGCAACTAAGCCCATTGCTTTTTATTTATGTTCTTTCAGTAAAAACCGCACTCATTTTAAAATAAATTTCATAATAATTTTTTTTATTTAAATCTTCCTAGAATAAATTTACTAAAAGTAACAACGTCGTGTCAAATGAAATTTTTTTTATTAGTATTTAATTGTTGCGATTTGTAGCTAAAAAAGACGCACCCGGAAACATAATATTTGGCATTTTTAATATAGTTCCATAGGTGTTGCTCCATAAGATTAAAATTTATATACTTAAACAAAACCGCGGGAAAACCAAAAACAGGGTTTAAATTAAAAAGTAGCTTATACAATGGAAAAAGAAGGCATTGAACAGGTTCTGTGACCTAATGCGGAAAGTATTCAGAAAGCGGTTAATCATATGAGGAAAGAGGGAATGAAGTTAATAATTTCTTATTTTATTAAATGAAGCATTCAAAGCATAAAATATCCGAGGGAGTTCTTTTTACTGATTTTTATCAGCTCAGTATGGCCCAGCTTTATTTTAAACAGGGTATTTATGATAAAGAGGCTCGCTTTGATTATTTTTTTCGCAGCTACCCTGATTATAATTCTCACCAGGCGGGATATTGTGTTTTTGCCGGGCTTGGCTGGCTTCTGGACTGGATGGAAAACGCGCGCTTTGGAGAAAAAGAGTTAAAATACCTGCGCGATTACAAAAGCCCGGGAGGGAAAAGCTTCTTTGATGAAGATTTTTTAAATTATCTGAAAGACAGTGACATATTTTCCGACCTGACTCTGCGTTCTGTGCCGGAAGGGCGAGTTGTTCATCCCGGCGCTCCTCTTGTGGTAGTGGAAGGCCCTCTGGGGCCGGCCCAGATACTGGAATCTGCTCTTTTGAATTACTTAAACTACCAGACTTTAATTGCCACTAAGGCTTCGCGTATTGCCGAAGCCGGTACGGGGGGGCTTGTGCTTGAATTTGGAATGAGAAGGGCTCAGGGTAAAGGAGCCAATGCAGGGGCCAGGGCCGCGTTAATAGGAGGAGCGGGATTTAGCTCCAACACCGGTATATCCTTGGAGCTGGGATACCCGCCCAAAGGTACTCATGCTCACAGCATGGTACAGGCTTTTATGGCCATGGGGGGGAGCGAGCTTGACGCTTTCCGTGCATACGCCAATCTTTATCCGGAAAGCTGCCTTCTTCTGGTGGATACAGTAAGCACCCTGGAAAGCGGGGTTCCCAATGCAGTTAAAGTTTTTAATGAATTGAAAAGTAAAGGTTATAAACCCCTGGGGATAAGACTTGATTCCGGGGATCTGGCGGATCTAGCCATAAAATCAGCTAAAATTCTTAATCAGGCGGGATTTAATGAAGTCGGGATAGTTCTTTCAAACAAGCTTGATGAGATGGTTATATGGCAGATAATAACCCAGATAAGGCAGGATGCCCGAAACCATGGGCTTGATCCTGAAAAGCTTATATCAAGACTGGTTTACGGAGTGGGAACCAGACTTATAACTTCAGCCGGCCGGGGGGCGCTTGACGGAGTTTACAAGCTTGCAGCTCTTAAAAAGGAAGGCAAGTGGTCTCCGGCCATAAAACTTTCCGAAACCCCGGAGAAAATCATTAATCCCGGGAACAAAAATCTGTGGAGAATTTATGATGAAAAAGATAAAGCAACAGCTGATTTTATTACTCTTTCATCCGAAGATCCGGTTAAACGGAATAATCTTAAATTAAGGCATCCCATTGAAAAAACAAAAATAAGAGAACTTAAAAAAAGTAAAATTTCAAAAATAGAAAATCTTCATGTATCTGTTATTGAAAAGGGTAAAGTTGTATTTAAAGAGGAGGATATAGAGCAGATGCGCAGCAGAAGGAAAAATGACCTACAGCGTCTTCATACCGGGGTAAAAAGAATTACCAATCCCCACATATACCATGTTTCCCTTTCAGAAAAGCTGTGGGATCTTAAACAGCGCTTGATAAAGGAGGGCATTAAAAGGCATGAAAATTCAAAAAAAGGATAAAATTTAAAAATGAAAGTAATAATCATAGGAGGAGTAGCCGGAGGAGCTACGGCTGCGGCAAGAATGCGCAGAATGAGTGAAGATGCGCATATAGTTTTACTTGAACGCGGAGAGCATATATCCTATGCCAACTGCGGGCTGCCTTATTATGTGGGTGAAGTAATAAAAAGAAAGTCAAATATTCTTCTTAATACTCCCGAGTCTTTTAAATCCCGGTATAATATTGATGTCAGGATCAATAGCGAAGCAGTGGAGATATACAGGGAAAATAAGAAAGTGAAAGTCAGGAATTCAAAAACAGGCGAATATTATAATGAAAGTTATGACCGCCTTCTTATAGCCACCGGAGCCGATCCCCTTATTCCTTCCATCAAGGGCCTGGAGGAAGAAAGAACTTTTAGCTTGAGAAATGTTAGGGATGCAGTAAGAATGCGCGCTTTTATAAAAAAAGAAAAACCCGGCCGGGCAATTATTATAGGCGGAAGCTATATAGGTCTTGAAATTGCTGAAAACCTTAAAGAGAGCGGAATAGATGTTTCAGTTGTGGAGATGGCTTCTCAATTGCTGCCTTCTTTTGATTATGAGATTTCGGCTCAAATCCAGAGCCATTTGCATTCCCGGGGAGTTGAGTTTTATTTAAATAACATAATAAAAGAAGTTCAATATAAAAACGGCTCTTTAATAGCAAGGATAGGTGACAAAAAAGAGTTGCAGGCAGACATGATAGTTGTAGCGGCAGGCATGGCTGCCAATTCACATATAGCCGTTTCATCGGGTTTAAAGGTGGGTTCTTCCGGCGGGATTAAAATTGATAAGTTTTGCCGCACTTCAGATGAGAATATCTATGCTGTGGGCGATGCTGTGCAGATATGCTCTCCGGGGTATAGTAAAGCTCAAATTGTTCCTCTTGCCGGGCCGGCAAATAAACAGGCGCGGATTGCAGCTGATAATATTGTTTTGGGAAATGAAACAGAATACGGCGGGTCGGTGGGCACTTCAATTGTAAAAATATTTGATCTCTCTGCGGCTTCAACCGGATTTTCCGAAAACTATCTTACAAAAAATAGAATTAAATATAATACTTCTATCATCCATACCTCATCTCATGCCGGTTATTATCCGGGGGCAAAAACCATGACCATTAAACTTAACTTTTCTCCCCTGGACGGAAGTATTTTGGGAGCCCAGGCAGTGGGAAGAGAAGGAGTTGATAAAGCTATCGAGGTTTTCTCTGTTGCCTGTCAATTCAAACTTGGGGTAAAGGACATGAAGGATATGGACCAGGCTTATGCACCGCCTTATTCATCGGCAAAATCACCGGTTAACATGATATGCTGCAATGCGGAGAACATTTTAAATAAAAAACTCAAAACTGTATCCTGGAGGGAAGTTGAAGAGCGGAAAGGCGGGGTAATTCTGCTGGATGTCAGCAGCCCGGCTGAGTTTAAAAGAAACAAAATACCGGGAGCTATAAATATTCCGGTTAATAGTTTAAGGCAAGAACTCCGACAGCTTGATAAAAAAAGTAAAATTTATGTATACTGCGCCCTGGGTTTAAGGGGCTATATCGCTTGCAGAATACTTTATCAGAAAGGTTTCAAAGAAGTTTACAATATTGCCGGCGGATATCGCACCTGGAGATTTGCTACGAAGAAGTATTGAGGTCAAGTATAAATGAGTAAAAACAAAATGGTTAAAAGTTTCGATATTCCGGAAGATATAAAAAAAAAGTGGCAGAATGTTATGAATATCGCTGCCGAGATGATGAATGTCCCGGCAGCTCTTATTATGCGCTATAAGGATCCTGAAATTGAGGTCTTGATATCAAGCGCTTCAGAAGGAAATCCCTATGAACCCGGAGCTGCGGAAAAACTTGAGGGGTCCGGGCTCTATTGCGAAAGGGTTATAAAAACGGCCGATATGCTCATGGTTCCGGATGCCCTTTCGGATCCCGAATGGGAAGATAACCCGGATATAAAACTCAATATGATTTCCTATCTGGGGTTTCCCCTGCAGCTGCCGGATGGCAGCGTATTCGGAACAATATGCGTTCTTGACAGCAAGAAAAATAAATATTCAAATACCTATATAGATTTCATTAACGCCCTGCGGAGTATAATCATCAATGATATTAATCTACTGCACATGAATTGGATTCTTGGAGAAAAAAACGCCAGGCTGGAAGACTACTTAGTTATGGCAAAGGCCTTGCGAGGTCTTATCCCTATATGCGCCGAATGCAAAAAGGTCAGGAATGTGCAGGGCCGCTGGAGTGAAATAGAGGATTATTTAAAGAAACATTCGGAAATTCGTTTTACTCACGGTATATGTGCCGAATGCGAAAAAAAGCTTTACGGGGATTCCCTCTAAGTTAAATTTTATAAACCTGTTTTGCGTTTCCCCCCATTACCAGATCTACGTCTTCAGGTTTAAGAAGACTGCTAAGTATATTCCGCTGCTTATTTAATATCCCGCTGCGGTATTTATCTATCAGAAGGCGGCTGTCAGTTCCGAAAATAATCTTTTCGGGCCCCAGAACATCAATTGACTGTTTGAAAATATCTACAAGGGAAAGCTTTCCCGGATGGTATAACAGCCAGTTATTTGTGCCGGAAGTATCAAAAAAAAGGTTGTCCCTTTTGTATGCCAGCATTAATGCTTCCCGGAAGAACCCGGCCCCGAAATGAGCGATTACAAAAGGAACCTTGGGAAAATCGCTGAGAACAGGAGAAAGGTCAAGAGGGTTGCCGTATCTTAAATCCGCCCTGGGCCCTATGGTAACGCCGAAATGAATAATAACGGGCAGAGAGTTTTTGCTGCAGTATTCATAAAGGGGATACGCTTTTTTATCCGCGACACTGAATGCAAGCATGGAGGGATAGAGCTTGAATCCTTTCATTCCCGCTTCCTCTATATCCTTTTTTGCCAGTTTTAGATCCCCCTCCCGAGTGGGATCAAAGGAAGTAAAACCCTCCATTTTTTCTGAGCTGTTTATAATTAAATTAAATTCGGGGTTTCCGGGGCTCATCCCCATAAATACTACCTTTTCAATACCGTTTTCATTTAGGGCTTTTCTCCAGGCTGAACATATATCTTTTCTGTCAAATGAACTTAGTTTTTCAAACTCCGGATATTTTTCTCTGTCAAATGCTATTTGATCTCCGGTTTTTTTAAGTATTGAATGTGTTAGAAGATGAGCGTGAGCGTCTATCATTTGATTTCAGTTCTTTGCTCCCGAAAGTATTCCTCCCCTGGGATATAAGGGGCAGCAAGTGCAGTGCTTTTGCAAGGCTCTGCTTTTTCTTTTGTGTCTTCTACTTTAGGCATGGTACCTCTTTTTTTTAATCAATAGGCGCTTGAGAATAGATATAAAATAACCAATC
>JBNJFW010000051.1:0-1659 GCA_051747165.1 Elusimicrobiota bacterium
CAGGAATTAAAAGTAAAATAAAAATTAACTACAAAATCAGCTCTTATGATTCCCAAGTCAGCCCGGTTAAAGACAATGATAAAGGCTATACCACCTGGGGGCCGCAGAGAGACAGATTTGAATTTAAATTTGACGGGGCACAGGTCAGCAGATACGCATCAAGGGGAGAAACGCGGACGGCTGCATTTATATACAGAATGGCCACCCTGAAGATGATTGCCAGGGCAAGCGAAAAAAGTCCCCTGGTGCTTCTTGATGATGTGTTCAGCGAGCTTGATGCCGGCAAACGGGATGCCATATCAAAGCGCCTGCAGGGTCGTCAGGCGATTTTGACGCACACTGAAATTCCCGGCGAGCTTGAAAACAGGCTTTCCGGTGTAATAAAAATTTAATGATGTGGAGCGAACCGGAGAGGCTTCTGCATTCGATCCTGGGTAGAATGAAAGAGCCCTCCTGGGATTTCATAAGTGAGGCATGGGACAGCCTGGAGGATATAAGAAACATGGGAGAACCGGTTTCTTTAAAGGAAGGCAAGCTGACAATTAAGGTAAAAAACAGCGCTTACATGCAGATACTGAGCATGAAGAAAAGCGAGATAAAAAGAAAAATTAACCGGAAATATAAACCTGGAGAAATAAAAGAGATAAAATTTATAATAAGTTAAAGGAGGATAAATTTAATGGTTGCAGAAAAAAATAAATATTCCGCCAAAGACATAAAAGTGATGGAAGGTCTGCAGGCGGTACGCAAAAGGCCGGCAATGTATATAGGTTCGACCTCAAGCTTGGGCCTTCACCACCTGGTGTATGAAGCGGTGGATAACTGCATAGACGAGGTCCTGGCCGGATATTGCTCCAATATAAGCGTAGTGATAAAAGCCGACGGGAGTGTTTCCGTAATTGATGACGGCAGGGGCATTCCCATTGATATTCACGAAAAATATAACAAGCCTGCGCTGGAAGTGATAATGACAAAACTTCACGCCGGAGGAAAGTTCGACCATAAAGCCTATAAAGTGTCCGGAGGCCTGCATGGAGTGGGTATCTCAGTTGTAAACGCGCTCTCGCAGTGGCTGGAAGCCGAAGTGGCACTGAACGGCAAAAAATATTTGCAGAGGTTTGAAAAAGGCAAACCGGTTACTCAGCTGCAGGAAATAGGCGAAACCAGTGACAGGGGAACAACGGTTACTTTTAAACCGGACAGCGAAATATTTGAAGATACGGAATTCAATTTCGACACCCTTTCAAAGCGGTTGCGGGAGCTTGCCTTTCTCAACGCGGGGACAAATATAAGCATAATAGATGAAGAAAGCGACAAATCCCATACTTTCAGATACAGCGGGGGAATCGGTTCTTTTGTAAAGCACTTAAACAAGGGCAAACAGCCCCTGCATGAAGAACCTATATACATAAAGCACGAACAGGATAATGTAATACTGGAGATAGCCATAGAATACAACAGCGGCTATGCCACCAACCTTTTTTCCTTTGCCAATAATATAAACACCAGGGAAGGCGGTACCCACCTGAGCGGATTTAAAACCGCTCTTACATCGGTTGTCTGTTAAGGTTTTTTAGAAGTTCATTTGTCTCTTTTGCTTTAATCCCCATAGATTTTTTCTTAAAATGTTTATTTTTACTTAATCCTTTATTTTTTCCA
>JBNJFW010000051.1:1669-8905 GCA_051747165.1 Elusimicrobiota bacterium
GCGGTACCCACCTGAGCGGATTTAAAACCGCTCTTACCTCGGTTGTCAACAAATACCTTAAAAATGAGGTAAAAGGTGATATCCAGGTTTCCGGTTCCGATGCCAGAGAAGGCCTGACTGCGGTGGTTAGCGTAAAGCTGCCCGACCCCCAGTTTGAAGGCCAGACCAAAACCAAGCTCGGAAACTCGGAAATCAGGGGCATGGTGACATCCATAGTAAATGAAAAGCTGGGCTGCTTTTTTGAAGAGAACCCGGATACGGCAAAAAAAGTAATGAATAAAGTAATATCCGCTTCCAGAGCGCGGGCCGCCGCCCAGAAAGCAAGAGAGCTTACCAGAAGAAAAAGTGCCCTTGACGTTTCCACCCTTCCGGGCAAGCTTGCCGACTGTATTGATCGCAAACCTGAAAACTGCGAACTCTATCTGGTGGAGGGGGACAGTGCCGGGGGGTCGGCTAAAATGGGGCGCGACAGAAACTTTCAGGCCATACTGCCTCTTAAAGGAAAAATTCTTAACGTGGAGAAATCGCGGCTGGACAAGATTCTTCGAAATGATGAAATAAGGGCCATAATAACGGCCCTGGGCTGCGGAGTAGGCGAGGAGTTTAACATAGAAAAGCTTCGTTATTATAAAACTATAATAATGACCGACTCAGATGTAGACGGAGCTCATATAAGAACTCTTCTTCTTACCTTTTTCTACCGGCAGATGACAGAAATGCTGCAGCAGGGATACATTTACATTGCCCAGCCGCCTTTATACAGGGTTAAGCTGGGACCCAAAAAAGGAAAATACATACAGAAAGAAGAACAGCTGGCGGAATTTCTGATTAAAAGGGGAATAAAAAACGCCGAAATAATTAAAAACGGCTCCGGGCGGCCTCATAAAATATCGGATACATCGGACATCCGCAAAATACTTAAACTGATCGAGAGACAGAAAACGCTTATAAACAGAATCAAAAGAAAAGGGTTTTTTCCGGAAGATATAAAGAAACTGGATCCGGAAAATCTTCCCCTGTATAAAGTCATAGACAAAAAGGGACGTGAAAATATTCTATACTCGGAAGAAGAAATGAAGAATCTTAAACAGGATTTTTTCAGCGATATCCAGGAAGAAGTAGTCACCGAAGATGACGGACTTAAAATAATTGACTTATGGGAGCTTAAACCCATAATACAAACCATAATTGAGTTAAAGAAAATGGATATTGATTTCGACGACTCCCCCTACCGGGTACAATGGGGAGATTCAAATATAGTTGAAACCGAGAATATATACGGCGTACTGGAAGCTGTGAAAAATAAAGGAAGCTACGGCATAAGCATGCAGAGATATAAAGGTCTTGGGGAGATGAATCCCGAGCAGCTCTGGGAAACTACAATGGCTCCTCAGGGAAGGCAGCTTTTAAAAGTCAGGATGGAGGATGCGGTCGAGGCGGATAAAACATTTACCACTCTTATGGGAGATAAAGTGGCGCCGCGCAGAAATTTCATACAGAACCACGCCTCGGAAGTAAAAAATCTGGATGTGTAAGAAAGAGAGAGAACAATGACAGATAAAAATAATAACAATTCAAATGGGGAAGCTCCCGGAGCGGAACCGGAAAAAAAGACAAAAAACATTAATTTAAACAATGTGGAATACAGGGACCTTGAAGATGAAATGAAGGTTTCCTATCTGGATTACGCCATGAGCGTAATAGTGGGCAGAGCACTGCCCGATGTCCGGGATGGACTTAAGCCCGTGCACCGCCGTATTCTTTATGCGGCGCATGACATGAGCCTTGCCTACAACAAGCCCTACCGCAAATGCGCTCGCATAGTGGGAGAAGTTTTGGGAAAATATCATCCCCACGGCGATAAGGCTGTATACGACTCCATGGTAAGGATGGTTCAGGATTTCTCTTTGCGCTATCCGCTTTTAGACGGCCAGGGTAATTATGGATCTGTTGACGGTGACAGCCCGGCGGCAATGAGATATACCGAGATACGCATGGCTAAAGTCGCTTCCCGGATGCTTGAGGATATAGACAAGGAAACAGTTGACTACCTGCCCAACTTTGACGGTTCACTGGAGGAACCTGTAGTCATACCTTCCAACTTTCCCAACCTTCTTGTAAACGGCTCATCGGGAATAGCGGTGGGAATGGCTACCAGCATACCCCCTCATAACTTAAATGAAGTAAACAATGCCTTAATAGCCATGATTGACAATCCCCAGATAAGTATAGATGAGCTCATGCAGCATGTAAAAGCTCCCGACTTTCCCACCGGCGCTTTGATTTGCGGTCTTGAATCCGTGCGCAGAGCCTACCGCACAGGCAGGGGTTCTGTGGACATAAGGGCCAAAGTGGCAAAAAAAGAACTCAGCCATAACAAAAGCGCTCTTGTGGTACAGGAAATTCCCTATCAGGTAAACAAATCTCGTATTATAGAAAATATAGCCTCTCTGGTGAGGGACAAAAAGATAAAGGGAATAACCGATTTAAGAGATGAAAGCGACCGCAAGGGAATGAGAATAATGATAGAGCTTTCCAGCAAAGCAAATCCCGATATTGTTTTAAACCAGCTTTATAAACACACAAGCCTGCAGAAAAGATTTGGAATAACCATGATAGCGCTTGTGGATAACGAACCAAAAGTTTTAAAGCTCGACGAAATGCTTTACCACTTTCTTCAACACCGCCGGGAAATGGTGCGCAGGAGCACAAAATACGACTTAAAGAAAGCACAGGCCCGGGCGCACATAGTAGAGGGTCTGCGAATTGCCCAGGAGAACCTGGATGAAGTGGTAAAAATAATTCGCGCCTCTTCCGACAGAAAAGAAGCCGAAGGTAAGCTGGTGGAGAAATACGAACTTAGCCGCCTTCAGAGCGAAGCCATTCTTAACATGCGCCTGCACCGCCTTACCTCGCTGGAAGTAAATAAACTGGAAGAGGAATATAAGGACCTTATAAAGAAAATAGAAAAATGCAAAGCCATACTGGCCAGCCCTCAAATGGTTGACAGCATAATAAAAGACCAGATAAAAGAAATAACAAAAGATTACGGTGATCAAAGGCGCTCCGAGATTACCGCCGCCACGGGCGATATGAGCATTGAAGATCTTATAAAAGAAGAAGAAATGGTGGTAACAATTTCAAACGAAGGCTACATAAAGCGCTTGCCGCTTAGCACATACAAAGCTCAGCGCCGGGGAGGCCGGGGTATAAAAGGAATGGCTACAAAAGAAAATGATTTTCTGGAGGATCTTTTTATAACCTCCTCCCACGCTTATATGCTGTTTTTTACCAGCAAAGGAAGAGTGTACTGGCTTAAAGTCTACGAGCTCCCCCTTGCCGAGCGCAATGCCAGGGGAAAAGCCCTCATAAACCTTCTGGATGTGGAAAAAGACGAAAAAATCACCGCCCTTATATCCGTAAGAGACTTTGAGAAGACAAAAGGCAAATACCTGATTATGGCCACCGAGCAGGGCGTAACTAAAAAAAGCCCCGTTAAAGCATATTCAAACCCCAGAAAAGGAGGCATAATAGCCCTCACCCTTGATGAAGGAGACAGGCTTATAGGGGTGGGTGAAACCGGAGGCGAGGAAGATATAATGCTGACTACGGAAAAAGGAATGGCCATAAGATTTTCCGAAAAAGACGTCCGCTCCACCGGCCGCACATCAAGGGGAGTAAAAGGAATTGATCTGGCAAAAGGCGACCGGGTAGTGGGAATGAGCAAAGTGAAAGACGGAGACAGTCTTCTTACAGCCTGCATAAAAGGCTACGGAAAACGAACACTGGTGGATAGATACAGAAAACAGAAAAGAGCCGGCAAAGGAATAAAAAACATAATAACTTCCAAGAGAAACGGGCACGTGGTCTGCGTGAGAAAAGTGGATATAGCGGATGAAATAATGCTGATTACAAAAAACGGCATAATAAACAGGCAGAAAGTAAAAGAAATAAGGGCCATAGGCAGAAACACACAGGGAGTAAGGCTTTTAAAACTGGATAAAAACGACGAACTTGTATCCATAGCCAGAATAGCCAGGGAAGACATAGTGGATGAGTCATAAAAAGTTCAGGGAACTCGAACATACTGCCGATGCCGGAATTGAAGGTACCGGAAAAAGCATAAACCGGGTATTTGAAAACACCGCCCTTGGTATGTTAGAATTAAGCGGTGCCCGGCCGGCATACTGCAGAGAAGAAAAAGAAATAAAAATAACTTCGCCCGATATTGAGTCGCTTCTGGTTGATTTTCTAAATGAGATAATTTTTATGATTAATTTTCAAAGCTGGGCCCCGCGGGAAATAAAATGCGATATTTCAGAAAAAAAACTTAAAGCTAAATTAAAAGGAGCTTCTTTATCTTCAAAAGAAATGCCCGCAGCGGAAATTAAAGCCGCCACATATCATAATTTAAAAATCAGCAAAAAGGGCAGAAATTATAAAGCAGAAGTATTTTTTGATTTATAAAAAATGACCGAAGTTAAAAAACACTCAGAAAATATATATATTATTCCCAGGCAGGGGGAAATGAAAACCGAGGCGATTATTTTTGCCTCTGATGAAATGATAGACTCCATTCTTGCCGATAACGCCCACCGCCAGATAATGAATGTGGCCACCCTTAAAGGAATAGTGGGCAAAGCGGCTGTAATGCCCGATATACACTACGGCTACGGATTTCCCATAGGAGGAGTGGCCGCCTTTGACGCCGATAAAGGGATAATTTCACCCGGGGGCATAGGTTATGATATAAACTGCGGAGTTCGGCTTGCCGCCACAAATCTGAACGCCCAAGACACCTCTAAAAAAGAAATAGAGGATTTCCTCTCCTTAATGTACAATAAAGTTCCTTCCGGGGTGGGAAAATCAGGAGCTTTAAATTTGAACTATCCCAGCCTGGAAAAAGTGCTGGAAGAAGGATCCAAATGGGCTCTTAAACAGGGTTTCGCATCTCAGGATGATATTGACTGCACGGAGGAGAAGGGCTGCCTTGAAGGAGCCGACGCTTCAACTCTTTCAAAAAGAGCAAAAGAAAGGGGCAGGTCCCAGCTGGGTACTCTCGGAGCCGGCAACCACTTCCTTGAAATCCAAAGGGTATCGGATATTTATGACCCCGAAACAGCTGCTCGTTTTGGAATAGACGAGAACCGGATTACGGTGATGATACATTCCGGCTCCCGGGGCCTTGGATTTCAGGTCTGCGACGACTACCTTAAAGTTATGCGCAATGCTTCTTTAAAATACAACATAAAACTTAACGACCGCCAGCTTGCCTGCGCTCCTTTTAAATCCGAAGAAGGCCGGAGATATTTCAAAGCCATGCAATGCGCTGCCAACTACGCCTGGGTCAACCGCCAGATTATTATGCACAGGGTAAGAGAATGTGCCCGCAAAATATTCGGGGGTAAAGCTTCAATTAAGCTCATATACGATGTATGCCATAACATAGGAAAAGAAGAGACCCACGGCGGAAAAAAACTTATAGTGCACCGCAAAGGTGCCACCCGCTCCTTTGCTCCCGGCAGAAAAGAAGTTCCTGAAAAATACCGTCCCTATGGACAGCCGGTTATAATCCCCGGCACCATGGGCACCTCATCCTATCTCATGAAAGGAACCCGACAGGCCATGCAGCTGAGTTTCGGTTCCACCGCCCACGGCGCCGGGCGCCTCTGGTCCCGCTCCAAAGCAAAGCGCAGTTTAAGGGCTTCCGATGTAACCAGGGACATGAAAGGTAAAGGCGTATTTCTCATGGCAAAAAGCTTTAAGACTATAGCCGAAGAGGCTCCCTCGGCCTATAAAGATGTATCCAAAGTAATAGAGGTATGCCACAACGCCGGACTATCGGAAAAAGTGGCAAAGCTTATCCCCCTTGCCGTAATGAAAGGATAATTGCTATAATCCCCCGGAGAATTTAAATGATTGACATAAATAAAATAAGAAATGATATTTCAGCAGTGGCGTCCCGGCTTTCAAAAAGAGGCGATGACTACTTCTCTCAATTAAAAAAGATAAAAGAACTTGACTCTTCCTGGCGCGCCTCTCTTTCCTCACTGGAGGAAATAAGACATAAAAAAAACATAGCCTCCGATAAAATAGGAGAACTGAAAAGGCAGGGTAAAGACGCCTCTTCCATAATATCCCAGATGAAAGAAGCCTCGCAAAAAGAAAAAGAGCTTAAAGAAAAAGTTGAAGACATAAAAGAAAAAATACGCCGCTCCATGCTGCTTATACCCAACCTGCCCGATGAAACCCTGCAGGAAAAAGACAAAATTATAAAACAATGCGGCAGTGAACAGGAAAAAGACTTTGAAGTTCTTCCCCACTGGGAAGCGGGAAAAATACTTAAAATAATTGACCAGCAAAAAGCCTCTCTTTTAAGCGGCTCGCAATTTGCTCTTCTTTCGGGCAACGGGGCCCGGCTTGAGCGCGCCCTCATAAATTTCATGATTGACCTTCACACCGAAAAACACGGCTATCTGGAGATAATGCCTCCCTATCTGGTCAAGGAGCACATAATGGAAGGCACGGGCCAGTTTCCGAAATTCCGTGATGAATCCTACATTACCATGCGAGACCGGCTTTGCCTTATACCTACATCAGAAGTGCCCCTGGTAAACCTTGCCCGCGAAAAAATACTTAAAAAAGAGCAGCTTCCCCTTAAATATTTATCATACACCCCCTGCTTTCGCCGGGAAGCCGGCTCCCACGGCCTGGACACAAAAGGACTTATAAGAAACCACCAGTTCAACAAAGTGGAACTGGTAAACATAACTACTCCGGAAGAGTCAAACAAAATCCATCAAGAGCTTTTAAAAGAATCCGAGCGCGTACTCCAGCTTCTTGAGTTGCCCTACAGGGTCCTTCTGCTTGGAGCAAAAGAAATGGGATTTTCCGCTTCAAAGACATACGATTTGGAAGTATGGATGCCCGGAGAGAAAAAATGGCGCGAAGTATCCTCCTGCTCTAACTGCACGGACTTTCAGTCCAGACGCATAAACTCCAGATACCGCGATGAAAAGGGAGAACCCCGCCACACCCACACCCTCAATTCATCCGGCCTTGCCGTGGGCAGAATCTTTGCAGCCATTGTCGAAAACTTCCAAACACCCGAAATAAATGTTAAAATACCCCAGGTGCTTCAAAGCTATATGAAAAACCTAAAAATAATAGAAAGGGAAAAATAAAACTAAAGCTATATAAAAAACCTGGAACTAATAGAAAGGGAAAAATAAAACT
>JBNJFW010000052.1:0-2987 GCA_051747165.1 Elusimicrobiota bacterium
TTCTCTTTTAAAAAAGATTTTATTAAAATCTTAAGAGATGCAGGGGTTTTAATAAAAGAAAGGGCTTTAGACGCTTTTTTTCTTAAAAGCGGATTGGCGTCCTTTATTCTTTTTCCCAATTCTTTTATGGATTCGGGGTCCTTAAGCAAAGCCCTTGAATTTGCAGCTTCCATCTTGAGCCTGACCGGAGCGCTTTGCGGAATATTTTTTAAGTAGCTCAAAGCCTTGGGGCTTCCGGTAAGGGCCAGTGCTTTCGCGGCCATGGCAGCTGTATAGGGATTTGGGTCTTTAATCATTGCCCCTATTTTATCTGTATCTTCGGCCCCGCCTATTGACCCCATGGCCTCAACAGCTCTGGTTCTTAAATGGGCGTTTTCGCTGTTGAAGGCTTTCTCTATTAAGCTTCTGGCCGGCAGGTATCTGAGTTTTCCCAGGGCGTAGAGAACGCTTTTTTTTATCATTATTTCATCTGTTTTATAATAGATTTTTATTAATGCCCTGCCGTAATGGGCCATTCCGCTTTGTCCCATGGATTCTATGGCGGCGCGTCTTTTGGCCAGAGGTATTTTTTTGTCTAAAGAAAATTCAGGCAGGCCGCCCGGTATGATATCAAGTTTTTCCGGGTTTATAAAAATATTATCGGAAACCCTTAGTTTTTTAGCTGTATCCTTGAGGTATGTGGCGAATGCCGCCGCCTCCTCGGCGGAATAAATATTTTCCCGGCGAGGGGAAAAGGCGGCGCCGCATACTCCCATCAGCGGAAATTTTTCTCTTTCTCCTTTGCGGTTAAAGGCAATTATTGAAGATCGGGCTTTATCGGAGGCAGAATAAAAACTCTCCCTCAATGCTATAAATTCTCTGTCTATAAGTTTAAATATTTGATCAACAAACTGCAGGCGGGTTGAAAAAAAGAAGTCATCACCGCCTATGTGCCCCAGGAAAAAATTTTTTTCTTTGCAGATCCCGGTAAGTATTTTTTCAACCATGCGTGCAAAGCCCACTATTACCCGGTCGCCGGCGGCAAAGCCGTAAACCTCGTTATAGGGCTTAAAATCCGTTAAATCAAGATATACAGCGGCAGCTGAGTGCTCTGTAAGTATTTGGCGGAGGTTTTGTATTACAAGCCGGTTTGCCGGCAGGCCGGTCAGAGGATTTAAATTTCTTGTTTGTTCAGTATTCATTTAAAATTTGAATAGTTCTTTCTTCTAATTCAGCAATTTTTTTATCGGAGCTTTCAGCGGCGGCCCGGCTCAGCATATTATGGGCTCGGGGGTTGAAAGGCATGCGGTATACATATTCAAGAAGCATTTCTTTGGCTAAAGCAAATTCGTTTAGGCTCAGATGAATTTCGGCGCTGTGCAGGTAAGGAGGCGGGTAAGAGGGATTATGTTTTATTGCAAGTTTAAAGCTGTTTAATGCCTCGGTCTTTTTGTTTAAATCGGCGTAACTTCTTCCTTTTCGGTTCAGTATAACGGAATTCCCGGGATCTTTGTCCAGCGCGTCTTGATATTTTTTTACCGCCAGGTCGTATCGACCTCTTTCTCTAAATCTGTCGGCAACTCTCAGGTCAGTGCGGGCCGTGCGGGAAACCCATTCCGAGATTATATTTACGGGCTCGTCGGCAAAAACATAAAGGGGATTGGCTGCACCTTCAACGGTTGTTATTTCGGATTTTTTTAGTTCATTCTGCCAGTAAAGCTTAAATTCATGCTGACTTATATTAAAAACTTTCTCGAAGGTATTCTGCGGTGCAAGAGCTTTTTTATGCAGGTATTGAGCTATAGTTTCCCATCCGTATTTTTCAAACAGATTTTTAGTCATTGATTTAACCTGAGCAAAAGCCAGGCTGACTTCTTCTCTGGATTCAAGGGTCGGCATGCCGTGCCTCATTTTTTCCAGTTCCACCCATTCTTCTTTCCGGGCGGCCTGAGCCAGGCTGTTTAACTGAGAGGGTTTCATCGGGCTTTTATCTTTTCTCCATATTTCCTCCAGATTTGTGGCTATTCCTTCATTGAGCCACAGCGGTACTCCGGCGTTTTGACTTATCCTTCCTACGTAAAGGTGGGCGAGTTCATGGATTGCGGTATCGGGCCACATATATCCAAAGTGAAGAACACGGGGGGAGATAATCATCATCCGGTTAAATTTGCATATGCCTACTGCTCCGGAGACTTTTATGTGTTGTTCGGTTAAGGTGGAAGAGAGCATAAAGCTCTCCCTGTCGGGATATATTTCAATAATGGCTTTTTCCTTTAGTTCCCATTTAAATCTGGATGCCATTTTATCTGCGGCATTTTCCAGGATTTCCTTTAAATGAAGAGCAAGGATTTTATCTGAACCGGTGTACCTTATCAGGAATCTTTTAGTAGCTATTTCTTTAAATTCGCTTAGAAGAGGATATGCCTCCTCAATTATATTTTTTATGTTTTCAAGTTCATGAGGCATATTACGAGCCTGGCGGAAATATGAAAGAGCCCGGTTATAATTTCCGGAATAAAACTCAAGCAGGCCTTTAATTTCCGGCCTGTCTATGTTTTCTTGTTCAATATGAGACCGGGCGTCTTCGGTTTGCCAGGAGTAAATAAGGGTTAAGGCTTTTTTTTCCGCGCCGGTATATGCATTAGCCGGCATTGGGCTTAAAACAGAAAAAAACAATAATGCCAGAAGAAATTTAAGCATGGTTTATTATATAAAAATTTTCATCAGGAATCTATTCGCTAAGCGACCTGAAGTATTCTTCTATGAGTCTTTTGTATTCCCCGGGATATTCTTTTTTGAGGGCTTCAAATATTCTGCGGCGGAATTCATCCCCTGACATATCATCCCCCGGAGCGGGTATTTCAACTTTTCCCTGGCTGTATCCCTGCATCCCGGGCTTGGCTGTCCCCGGAGCCGGCTGAAAGCCTGCCTGCATCTGAGAAGGCAGGGACATAATCTGCTGCATAAGCTCCTGTGATTGCTGTTGCGATTCTACCAGATAGGAATAA
>JBNJFW010000052.1:2997-8895 GCA_051747165.1 Elusimicrobiota bacterium
GAGGAAGTTCATGCTCTTGCAGGTTCTTTTCTGCTTTTTGCATGTGTTGGGATGCTTTTAAGAGATTTTCAATTATTTGCATGTCCATCATTGCTGTGGCGTGCGAAAGCGATTCAAATCCGGTTTGCAAATCCGATGTGAGATCATTGATTTCTTTCTGATCGGTTTGTTGTGAATAAATCGATTCTTTTATTTCCTCTGTAAGTAATTCTTTTTTAGGGGTGCTGTGTTCTATTTTTTGAATGAAATTTTTTATTTTTTCTTTTTTCCAGTCTTCTTTCAGGTTCTGGAGGTGCTCTTTTAATATTTCCGGGCTTTTGTATAAGTATCCCTGCCGGAATTCTCCCTCTATTTCATGCATGGACAAATTGAGAGTGGAGCTTAAAACCTTGAATTCCCGGTGAAGTTCTTCCATCCTTTCTTTCTGGTAGCTTTCCCGGATTTTTAAAAGATCTTCCAGGGAGTTATCGGTTCTTTCTATAAGCTCTTCCTGCCGGCGCGCTACCTGGCTTAGTTTTTCGCTCATGGAGAGCATGGCCATAGACAGCTCATCCATTTCTTCCTCATATGAGCTTTCCGCGGCCGAGTACATTGTTTCCATCATGTTTTCCAGAGCTGAAGTAAGTTGGGATAGTAATTCTTTTGCTTTTTCATGGTCTCCTTCATTTATGGCATCGTAGAGTTCTGAAAACCGGCTCTGCATTTGCTCTAAATCCAGCTGCTGCATGCTTTCCTCGTTAATAAATTCATCCGGGAGGTTTTCGGGATAATCAAGCGCTGAGTTCATTAGCTCGTTTAAAATATCCTGTAGTCTGGAAAGTTCTGCCATGATTTCCTGCAAATCGGCCTGTTGTGAAATTAAATCCTGCAGATCCCGGCTTGAGTTTAAAGCTTCATCCGCTGAAGAGAGCACATCGCTCATTCTCTGTTTTTTTGAAGCCTGTTCTGAGAGAGAAGCAAGTTTTTCCAGCTCCCGGCTTATTTCTTCTGATTTGGCTTTGGATTCCGGAGCTTGTTTTTCAAGCATTCGGGAAAGAGAGGAAAGATCTCTTTCTTTTAAATTTTGAAAGCGCTTTTCTATGCCTTTGAACTCTTCAGAAACCGCGGCATCCATATAGGGATCTTCTTCCAGTTCCTCCATAAATGACCGGAGAGTTTCTTCGGTTTCAGTAGCCGCTTCCTCAAAAGCCTGCATCTGTTTTCGGGCAAGTTCAAAATCCTCGTCCTCTATATTCATGGATGTGTCATAGCTTTTTTCAAGCATCTGATAAAACTTTTCGGTGATATCATCCGCTTTTTCAAGAGTTTCTTCATGGCGGTTTCGGAAATCTTCAATCTCCAATCTCATTTCAGGAGAAGAACTTTTCCCCGGGCCGTAAAGAGTATTTATATCCTCGGCTATAATGGAATATGTTATTACCGAGCCGGCTTTTGCCCCAGTACGGGAAATATCCCATATATATGAAAATGACTCCTTTTTGGATGTAGGGTTTTTAATATGCCTCTCCCGGTATTCGCCTCCCACTCCTGTATAATATTGTATGTAAATACGGCTTAGACCAAAAGCATCTTTTGCCCTGCCCCTGATTTCAACCTTGGCCTCCGGCGGCACATGCATGTCCTCGGTGGGCATAATAAGTTCGATTTCCGGAGGCGTGTCCTCTACGGGTCTTACGGAGTATTTAACCGGGTTGTTAGCAGAGCCGTCTTTAGCGTATAATTTGATTTTATAATAGCTTTGATTTTGAAGTTTTAAATTTGCCTGCAGTTCTCTTTCGCTTTTTCTTTCCATTTCTTTTTCATCTTTGTCGGTTATAATTTCAGCTTTTTCTACGGGCGAGTCTGATTTAGCCGTGATAGTAACAATTGTTCCTTTAAGAGCCGAGATATGGGGGGAAGTTGATACAGAGGTGCTTTTTTTTGTATAAGCGGGATAATTATAATTTATCTGAATTTCCTCTATTCGGGGGGGACGTTTAAGAGATATATTATAATATGGGCTTTTTAATCTACCCCTGTCCGCAGAAACCCGGTAGGAAACAGGGGCTTCTATGTCAGAAATGCTTCCGGAATATTTATTTTTGGAGAGTTTTTGCATGTTTTTTTCATATTTCCTGTCCAGCATTATGTATTCAATAACCGGAGTATCGGGCGCATTTGTAAGAGATATGATTTCGGCCTCACCGCCGGGAAGGACGCTTATGTCCCCGGTTTCCACGTTTAAAGTGTATTCGCTTCTTAAAGCGGCGTAAAAGAAAAGTTTAGTGAATGTTGTGCCGTAGACGGAGGAATGGGCGGAATAAATTGTAAGAAAAAGAAAAAGCCCGCATAGAAAGGCCGCCAGTGCCCGGTAAAACTTTTTTAGCGAAATAACTCCGGCCGGCATAGCCCCGGTCATTTTAAGAGTTTCATCCGCAAGGCCTTCTATAGCCGCCCGGCTAAGGGGGGATGAGTACTCATCTTTTTTGCCCAGAAGGGATAAAGCGTTAAAGAGGCGGTCCTGTATTTGGGGGTATTCTTTTTGCAGCCGGAGGTTAATTTTTTTAGGAGAGAGAGGCTTGCGCCGGGCTGTTTTAATAACTTTTAAAGCCATCCATGTCAATATGCATATTGAAAAAGCTATGAGCGCGGCAGATAAAATATTAAGGGGAATACCGGATAGCAGAGATGCGAGTAACAAAAAGCTGAAAAGAAAAAAAGCTGCGATTGCCGGAATAAGTAAATCCATGGCATAACTAAGGAGCAACAGGCGTATTTTAATTTTCTTTGCTCTTTTTTTCAGTTTGTTTAATTTTTTTATATCAGTTGTATCCATGCTGTTGATTTAATCCCCTAAAAGCCATTCTATGGCTATTATAAGCACAATTAAGAGTAAAACGGGTGCCCAGTCCCATTTTATTTTTTCTTCTCCTTTTTCTTTGGTATAGCCCTCCAGAGCCGAGATGATTTTTTGGCTGTCTATTTCCCCGGGGTTAAAAACTTCTCCTCCGGCCCGGGCGGTCATCTGATAAAGCAGTTCTCTGTTTACGGAAAGCTGCGACATTTCCCTGTTTATTTTAATTCCCTCTATTGAAGTTTCGCCGGAACCCAGGTATCTATCGTTTTTAGAAGCCCGGGCTTTTATGAGATGGGTTCCTTCATTTTTAACCGGGATATCAATTTCATACCACCCCTGCGGGCTTGAATCCCTTGCCGAAGGCAGCGGCTTTTCATCCTGGTCCGGGGCCGATAGCGATATATCGACCTTTGCTCCTTCAACCGGGTTGTAGTTGCTGTCCAGTACTTTAATTCTTGTTCTGACAGTTGAGCCTGCCGCTACGGATTTTTTCTGTGGAAATATTCTTAAGGGCTCCGCCTCAGGAGACTGTATTGCATATCTCACGGCGTTTTGCCAGAATCTGTTGTAATAGTAAGAGGTTTTTCCCCGGGCGCTTAATCCCATTGCCCATCTCCATGTTGAGTTGGAATTAAAGGCCATCACACGACCCTCTCCGTAAGCGCCGCTTACTATGAGGGGGATACCCTCATTTGAACTCATTAACACCGTTGCGTCGGTTTTTGCTGTTAAAGATTTATCATAACCTTCCATATCGGGTATTTCATTCCATATCCGGCGGGATATTTCCTCTTCGCCTGCTATGTTCAATACCGGATGAGATAAAGGGCCGGTAACATCGGGGCTTATCTTTTCTCTTATCCAGGGGGAGGCGGCATCTATTTCTACCGGCAGTATGTCTGCAATAGGAGTACCCGAGTACCCTCCCCGCCCGAAGGAATTTTCGCCTCCCATCATTATAAAGCCCCCTCCTTTTGAAACGAAATTTTTTATGTGGTCCAGGTAGGATGATGGAAAAAATCTTTCGTAGGAAAAGTTGTCGTAAAAAAGAAGATCAAAATCGTAAATTTTATCCGTAAACATTTCCCGGGCGGGAAAGTGTATAAGCGAAAGTTCGTTTTCGGGCACTATGGTGACATTCTGCGGGTTGCGGAGTATAAGAAAGGATACAAGTTCTATGTGCGGGTCGGATTTTAAAAAGCGGCGCAGAAATGAATATTCCCAGGAAGGCTGTCCGGTAACATAGAGAACCCTTAGTGTATCCCTTTTTACATTTAAATGGAAAACTCTCTTATTGTTGGCGGTATTTATTTCTCCTTCTATGGGGTCAACTTCAATACTGTATTCTTTAATGCCGGCCTCGGCGGGGGTAAAAGTTAATTCTCCCTCTATTTGCTTTCTTTTAGCCAGATCTAAGCTTTTGGAGGCTATAAGAGATTGGCCTTTTTTTATATACACTGATACGTTCCCCGAGGATTTTGCGGCATTGCCAAGATTAAAGTTTATTGAAATTTCCTGTCCTCTGTATGCAACAGGAGGAATTTCAGGCAGGTTAAGAGCCAGATCCGGCAGCTCAAAGCTGCTTCCAACCGCAAGTGCAAAAAGAGGAAGAACGGAAAGTTCTCTTTTTCCCAGAGGATTAACTCCGTAATTATGCTGTCCGTCGGTGATGAGTACTCTTGCCTGGGGGGAATCGGTTTCCAGAATTGAAGAAAGATTTGTTCTTTCTCCTTGCGGAGAGGATGAGGCTGCAGAGTTTAAGTCAGTTTTAAGAGCTTCTTTTGAAAAGGTGAAAAAATTGAGATGCGCCCTGCCCGAAAGTTCCTCATAAAGCTCTTTTGCGGCATTGACTGCCTGTTCGTATCTGTTTTGAACAGACATTGATTTTGAACTGTCAATATATATATTTATGGCGGGAGTTTCAGTTATGGTGCGGCCTGTTTTTATAACCGGGCGCAGCATTATAAAAAACAAGATAGAATAACCGGCAATTCTTAAAAAAAGCAAGCGCTTGGCCGGCTTTACTGCCAGGGACGCAACAGCAGCGGCTAATATAAACCAGTATAAAATATTAACATTCGCTATATTAAGACTCATCTTCCCATCTTTCTTTTTATGTCCGGTTGATGCACCGGATCGTTTTTATATGTGCCGGTAAGGGAAAAAACTGCTATGTTAAGGCTAAGCTTAATAGCTTCTTTTCTTTGTCCCGGCTTTCCGGGGGAGGGTTTGTTTAGAAAATTGCCCATTCTGTCTCTTTCCCAGATTCCGAATATATCATTTTCCGATTTAATAACAGCGTATCTTCCGTCAACTTCCATTGCTTCCAGGTAAGGTTTTTTTATATTCAGGCCTGAAACGTATTCAACAAGATAAAAAGACCTGAATACGGCGTGGTCGTCGGGTATTCTTGAAAAGCTTTTACGGGGAAAAGCTCTTTCCAGTGTACGGCTGACAGAAGCGGAAAAGGAATCGTCGCCGGCCGTATCTACAAGTAATAGCCCTCCTCCCTGAATATATCTCCTCAGGTTTAGGATTTCTTCTTCAGAAAAGGCAGGGTAATGGCCTCTACCGGTTAAAACAAGAAAGGGAGAATAAAAAAGCATTTCATCTTTAAGTGAAACAATTCGCCTTTCCTTTTTAACTCTGAGGGAGGTGGTGTTTACAAGATAATGGTGTATCTGGTTAAACACCCCTGAATACGGATCCCAGTTGCCGGGAAACTTTAATTGAGAAAAAACAAAAAGGGAACCCTGCCCTTCTCCCCTGACAGGAATAAGTGAAGTAAAAACAGTTATTATAATAAATAAAATTATTTTATTTTTTTTCATCTTTCTTTCTTTTTTTTATATGTTGACGCAAAAATTCCGCCCCTATAAGAAATGCAGCGGCTATTATAAGAAAAAATCCTGATTTTTCCTCTCCGGTTAAAGTATTAAGCATATCTGCCTTTAAATTATCCGAATAAGATATGTTCAGGGAAACAGAGGGGAATTTTTCCTGGATGCGCCGGCGGCTCAGGTTTTCAAGTTCAGATTCCGCGCCGCCGGAGAGATTAACGG
>JBNJFW010000053.1:0-8882 GCA_051747165.1 Elusimicrobiota bacterium
AATACAACTGCCCCGAGGTGCCGTATTCGAATTATTAAAATTAATGCCTTATATCCCCATGCATGAATACAGGGGCTTTACGGCATTTATTTGGTAAAAATTATTCACCCCACCTTCAATAAAATGCAAGCAACATAGGCAAAATGAGATTATGATGTCTATTTCCAATTTGCTTTTTTTGTGTTATTTGACAGTCAGCCTTATCTTTGTTAGATTGCCACAAAAGTGAAGGTGCAATTGAAGGAGAAAATTTATGAGAAAAATCTTGCTTTTGGTTTTTTGTACGGGTTTGATGGTTTCCACTGCTACCGGTGCCCCCCTTTTAATTGAAAAGGCCGGAAATTACCTGGCAACCGGAGAAATGGAGATGGGTTTGAACAATATCACCTACAGTAATGATAAAACGGAATTTAAAGGAATGGACCTTGAAAGAAAGAACTCCCAAATATTAATTCCCCTCTTTCTGCGCTACACCCTTAACGAAGATATGGAGTTTTCCATAAGTGTACCTTATCGTTCGCAGACAGTTGAAAAAACGGGCGGCGGGGAATCAAACAGCGAAACAGCTTCGGGTCTCGGAAATACTTCCCTTTCGGGTAAATATTCTCTTATGCTGGATGAACTGGCTCTTGGCGGAAACCTTGAGTTGGGGCTTCCCACCGGAGGCAAGGACTTTAAACAGGGTGTGGACATGTTCCCATCTGTATCCGCGCGTAAGGGGCTGGGTCCTTTTACAGTTAACGCTAATGTAGGTTACAAGATAACCGGACCTTATGAACGTGATGATGATGAAGAAACCGAGGCAAACGAAGGAAATATTATATCTCTAAGTGCCGGGACTGAATATTCTTACATGAAAAACCTTAGTTTTGCAGCTGAATTTTTATATGAAAATTTAAGTAAAAGTGAAATAGACGGTGAAGAAGTTGAAGGTACAGACGGCTCGAGAAGTGAAATTATGTGTGGTTTAAGATTTAATCAAGGTGATTACAGGACTAAGCTGGGACTAGGAATATCACTGGGAGAGGAAACATACAGGGAATATGATTACCGCATACTGGCGGGAATAACATACAGATTATAAACCAGGGAGATAAATTATGAAAAAACTTTTAACATTATTGGTAGCGGGGATTTTAGCAGTGGGTATTACAGGATGCGATGACGGGCCTACCAGAGAAAAACTTCTTGGCCCCATACTATACTCGCCGACTAACGAAACTGCGGGACAGATGGCTGCTTATTCTACGATTATGATAGCCTCAATGGGGGATTATGCTGACGGCGGTGATTTAATAGAGGATGGAACATTCTCAGCATTTTCAGAAGCAAGTTATACCTTACCCGAGGTTGAGGGACCTGATGAGGATGGTTGGTTTACAGTTAAACTTGAACCCGATACGTTTTATGTGCGTTGGAAGGATAACAACGGGGATGTCATAGCCGAAGCCGGCCAGAGCACTGACGTGGAGAATCTCAGTGTTACGGTGACTGAGGCAGACCGATCAGCTAAATATTTCGATATCAAAGGGGATTTCCGGGAAATTGAAGCACCGGAACATGCGCCGGAACTGGTTAACGTTGATATAGTTGAAAATAAACCTGATTTTGAATTTGAACTTAATGAAACAGGTGATATTACTTTAACCAAAGCGGGTGCTATTGCAAACGGGAAGTGGCGTTCGTCTTTCAGTGGAGGCGGGTATTCGGAATTCGAAGCAGTTGATGCAGTAATTGATACCATACCTTTGGACAACGGGGTGAAATGGATAGTCGCCGGCGGCCAGGGCACACTTGAAACAATAATTGCAGATATTACTTATACAAGTGAAATTACGTTTAATTCTGACGGAACAGGAGAAGGAACAATGACTGCACCGAATTACGAAGCCGTTCTTTTTATAGATACCAGCTGGGGGGGCGGGTATTACAAAGACGACACCGGGAAACACGAGTTTTAACCCCGGCAGTAGAACCTGAGTTCACCAAAATATGGTTGATTTTATCTCGCTGGCTTTGTCTCTGGCATATTCATTATACGCGGCCAATTCAATATCATCCGGAATGTTTCCGGCTCTGATGCGCAAGTAGTCCTACTCCTGTACTTCAACTGAAAAACCAGTCCCTGTCTCCTGTGGGAAAAATTGCAGGTTACTATTTCTCCGGGAATTCTATTTCACTTGCCGAGAAAACATCATTATTTAGTTCAAACTCATTTGTATTTGTCTCATATTTACATATAATGACCAAGCGAAAAGGTAAATATAAAATGAAGAAAATAAAAAACATAGGAATAATTGCGCATGTTGATCACGGGAAAACGACCCTGGTCGATGCTATGCTGAAACAGACCGGCATTTTCAGAAAAAACCAGCAGGTTGCTGAAAGGATAATGGATTCCAATGACCTGGAAAGAGAACGGGGCATTACCATATTCTCTAAAAACGCATCCTTCTCTTACGGGGGGTATAAGATAAATATAGTTGATACCCCGGGCCATGCGGATTTCGGTGGGGAAGTCCAGAGAATACTGAAAATGGTTGATTCTGTTTTACTGCTTGTCGATGCTTTTGAGGGGCCTATGCCTCAGACCAAATATGTTCTTAAAAAATCCCTCCAGCTGGGGCATAAAGTAATTGTGGTTATAAATAAGATTGACCGGCCCAATATAAGGCCCCATGAAGTTCTTGATGGTATATTTGATTTGTTTGTAGATCTTAATGCAAATGACAGTCAGCTTGACTTCCCGGTTGTTTATGCCTCGGCCAAGGAAGGCCTGGCGAAATATGAAATGGAAGATGAATCCGATAATCTGGAGCCTCTTTTAAAAACAATAGTTAAATATTCAAAGGACGCAACGGGTGATAGGCGGGCTCCTTTTCAGCTTTTGGTTTCGGCAATAGAATATGATAATTACGTGGGTAAAATAGGTACCGGAAAAATACATAACGGTACCGTTAAAGAAGGAGACAGGCTGCTGCTTATAAAAAGAGATTCTGCGAAAATACCATTCACTATTACAAAGTTATACCATTATTCGGGCCTGGAGAAGGTGGAAACAAAAAAGGCTTATGCCGGAGATATTGTATCTATTGCCGGGGCCGATAAAATAGATGTGGGAGAGACAGTAGCGGATATTGAAAACCCCAAGCAGCTTCCGGTTATTGAAATAGACCGTCCCACTCTTGCAGTAGAGTTTATGGTAAATGATTCCCCCTTTGCCGGAAATGACGGCAAATACGTAACATCAAGACAGCTCTGGGACAGGCTTCAGAGGGAACTGCAGAGCAACGTAAGCCTCCAGGTGGAAAGAACCTCTTCCGGTGACAGTTTTGAAGTAAGGGGAAGGGGAGAACTGCAGCTGTCCATATTGATTGAAAACATGAGGCGCGAGGGATATGTAATGCAGCTTTCAAAACCGCGCGTTATGTTCCGGGAAGTTGATGGTAAAAAGCTGGAGCCCTTTGAACATGTTATTGTAGATGTGGACGGAGAGTTTAGCGGAATAATAATAGAGAAGCTCAGCGAAAGAAAAGGCGAGATGGTAAATATGGCCTCCGGAGCTGACGGGTATACCAGGCTTGAATTTAAGGTTCCCTCCCGGGGCCTTTTGGGATACAGAAATGAATTTATTACCGACACCCGCGGAACCGGCCTGCTGAATCATGTTTTCAGCCACTACGGTCCTTATTGCGGGTATATCCCGGGCAGACTTAAGGGCTCCCTTATTTCCTTAAAAAACGGAGAGGCCTCAACATACGCCCTGGATAACCTTAAAGACCGGGGAGTATTTTTTATCGAGCCGGGAGAAAAAGTATATGCCGGTATGATAGTAGGGGCGCATAATAGAGAAGCCGACCTTACGGTGAACGTATGCAAGGCAAAAAAAATGACTAATGTCAGGGCGGCCGGCTCCGATGATTCGGCAAGCCTGCCCCCGGCCAAAAAGTTGACCATTGAACAGGGGATGGAGTATATAAATGATGATGAGCTAATGGAAATAACTCCGCTTAGAATAAGGTTTCGCAAAAAGATACTTGATCACAGCAAAAGAAAAATCTCTGAAAAAAAGGTTAAGGGATGATTCAAATAGGAAAATATAATTATCTCCCGGTTGTAAAAGAAGTTGATTTCGGAGTTTATCTCGATGGGGAGTCTTTTGGAGAGATACTTCTTCCCTCCAGATATGTGCCCAAAGAATGCAGTGTGGGTGATATTTTAGACGTTTTTCTGTATAAAGACTCCGAGGACAGGATAATAGCCACCACCGAGAAACCCTATGCTGAAGTCGGCGAATTTGCTTTTCTTAAGGTTGTGGATGTTACCCGGGTCGGGGCTTTTATGGACTGGGGACTTGCCAAAGACCTTCTAGTGCCTTTTGCCGAGCAAAAGGAAAAAAGAATGGAAAAGGGCAAGTATTATGTTGTAAGAATATATCTGGACGAGAAAAGCGAAAGAATTGCCGCTTCTGCTAAATTAAGCAAGTTTTTGGACAACGAAGCTGCAGGTTATGAAAAGGGCGAAGAGGTGGACCTTCTTATATACGCTAAAACCGATATGGGATACCAGGCTGTAATAAATAACTCCCATACGGGACTTGTATATAAAACAGAAGTATTTTCGCCGCTCAAGATAGGGCAGAAAACAAAAGGATTCATAAAGAAGATAAGAGAGGATGGAAAGATCGATCTTTGTCTGCAGAAACCCGGTTACGGAAAAATTGAGGGTATTGCGGAAAAAATACTGGAAAAACTTAAGGAAGAGGGAGGGTTTATTCCCCTTAGCGATAAAAGCAATCCGGAAATTATATACCGCAAGTTTGGCATAAGCAAGAAAAACTATAAAAAAGCCGTTGGCGCTCTTTTTAAAAAAAGACTTATTACAATCAGCTCTAAGGGAATAACTCTTAAGACATCCCAACCCGAAGATTTTTAACTGCAATTATTGTTAATTTTCCCGGAAAGGATCGGTATTTATTCTGGATTTAATTACCTGAACCTCTAATTTTTTCCTGTTTATCTTTTTCTCAAGATAATCGGCCATACCGGATATCATAATTTTTTCGGTCCCGTAATGCCCCGCGTCAATAATATTTAACCCCTTTTCTTTTGCCGTTTGTCCGGCATGATATGTTATTCCCCCGCTGACAAATACATCCGCGCCCTGGAAAAGGGCAGAGTTTATTAAATCCTTGCCGCTTCCCGAACACAGAGCAACCTTTTTAATTTCTGCATCCGGCTTTCCCGCTATCTTTATGTTCTTAATACCCAGGGTTTCTTTAACCTTTTGTGCATATTTTTTTAAAGTAGTTTTTTCTTGAAGGACACCAACCCTTCCCAGGCCTAAAGTTTTTCCCTCCTTTTCCAGTGGATATATATCGTAGGCCGCTTCTTCGTAAGGGTGCGCCTTTAGCATTTTTTTTATAACCCTGCCTAACTCTTTTTCATAGACAACGGTCTCCAGCCTGTATTCATTAACGCTGCTTAACTTTCCCACCGAACCGGTATGGGGGCTGGTTCCCGGTAGTGGTTTAAAGCTTCCTGTACCTTTTTGAAAGAAAAAGCAGTGGCTGTAATTACCTATCCATCCGGCGCCGGCTTCTCCCAGGGCCGTTTTTACCGCATTCAGGGCTTCTTCGGGGACAAATACGACCAGTTTTTTTAAGTTTTCCTTCACTGTTATATTTAAAACACTGGTATTTTTTACCCCCAGTTTCTCTGCCAGCAGGTCATTTAACCCTCCGGGGGCTATATCATAATTTGTATGGGCAATATAAAGGGAGATGTCTTCTTTAACTGCTTTTTTAATAATACTCCCTAAAGGGGTGTTGTATCTTATGGAAGCGATATTATTAAAAATTAATGGATGGTGAGCAATAATTAAATCCGCTCCAACAGAAATTGCTTCTTCAAAGACATCGCTGTTTATATCCAGTGAAACTAAAACTTTTCCTACTTTCTGGTTGTAGTCTCCGACCTGCAGGCCCACGTTATCCCAGTCTGCGGCCAAATCCACAGGAGCCAGTTCTTCAACCAGTCCTGTTATTTGTTGCAATTTTACTTCCACAATTCCTCCCTGATTTAAATAATATACCTTCACAGAAACTTCTAATTAGAATATATTCCTTTTTAGCTTCCTTGTAAATAGTTAAAATTAATCGTAGCTTGAAAATCAAAGCAAAAAATTGTAATAATCTACTTAACAAGAAATGAATGATAAAAAGTTTCCCGATAAAATTAAAAAGAGAAACGGCTCTCCGGCTGCATTCAAAACAGACAAAATAGAGGCAGCCATACAAAAGGCCTGTATGGAAGTCACCGGAGACTTACAGGAATCAAAAAAAATAGCCGGTAAAGTCACAGATAAAGTAATTAAAAGCATATCTAAGCAATATACTTCCCGAGAAACTCTGGATGTTGAATCTGTACAGGACATTATAGAAAAGGCCCTGATGGAACAGGGTTATTATAACATAGCAAAAGCATATATCCTCTATAGAGAGAAGCGGGGAGAGCTCAGGGAAGTAAAATCGGCTTTGAATTTAAAAGACGATCTTAAACTTTCCCTAAACAGTATAGAGGTGCTGAAGAAAAGATATCTGCGGAAAAATGAAAAGAGGGAAATAATAGAGACCCCCGGAGAGTTGTTCAAAAGGGTGGCAGGTTCAATTTCCCGCGCCGAAGATAATTTTAAGTCCCGGGTGTCCGCAAATCAGATAGAAGAAGAATTTTACCATATGATAAAAAATCGGGAATTTATGCCCAACTCTCCCACTCTTATGAATGCCGGTACTTCACTGGAGCAGCTTTCGGCCTGTTTTGTTCTTCCTGTCGAAGATTCTATTGAAGGTATATTTGATACTCTAAAGAATATGGCCAAAATACATCAGAGCGGGGGGGGCACCGGATTCAGCTTTTCCAGGCTGCGGCCGCAGGGAGACCTGGTTAGTTCCACCAAGGGGGAGGCATCGGGCCCGGTTTCTTTTATGGGGATATTTGACAAGGCGACTGGGGTTGTGGTTCAGGGAGGAAGGAGAAGAGGCGCCAATATGGGCATACTCAGATGCGACCATCCTGACATAATTGATTTTATACAGGCAAAATCGGAAGAGGGAAGGTTATCTAATTTTAATATCTCAGTGGGGGTTACTGACAGGTTTATGGAGGCGGTTAAAAAAGATGAAGACTATCCTCTTATAAATCCCAGGACAGAAGAACCGGAGGGCAAGGCCGGCGCAAAGACGGTTTTTGACATGATTGTTCATTCCGCATGGAAGAGCGGTGATCCCGGCTTGATTTTTCTGGATGAAATAAACAGAAGAAATCCGGTTCCAAAGGCAGGAAAGATAGAGGCTACGAATCCGTGTGGGGAATTACCCCTCTTGCCTTATGAAAGTTGTAATCTTGGCTCTATCAACCTGGGGAAAATGGTTAAAAAGGGCTCCATAGATTGGGAAAAGCTGGCCAAAAGGGTGAGGATGGGGATAAGGTTCCTGGATAATGTAATTGAAGTTAACAGATTTCCCCTGGAGGATATAAAAAAGATGACTCTGGCTAACCGAAAAGTGGGGTTGGGTGTGATGGGCCTGGCTGATATGTTTATTAAACTTGGAATTCCGTATAATTCCAAAGAGGCCTGTTCAACCTCTTTAAAATTAATGAAGTTCATACGTAAGGAATCAGTCAGTGCTTCAATGAAACTGGCCGAAGAAAGGGGAGCATTTCCCAATTATGCTAAATCTATTTATTCCCGAGAAAAAGTAAAAATGAGAAATGCAACTGTCAATACAGTAGCTCCCACCGGAACTATAAGTATCATCGCCGGATGCTCCAGTGGTATAGAGCCTCTTTTCGGAGTTAGTTTTGTAAGGAATGTCCTGTCCGGGACAAAGCTTTTTGAAGTAAACCCCCTGTTTGAAAAAATTGCCCGGGAAAGAGATTTTTACAGTAAGGACATCCTTGCACAGATATCCCGGAAGGGTTCTCTTCAATCCTTAAAAGGGATACCCGATGACGTAAAGAAGGTGTTTGTTACTGCATTTGACATCAGTCCCCGGCAGCATTTAAATATCCAGGCGAGTTTTCAGAAACACACTGACAATTCAGTTTCAAAGACCATCAATCTGCCCGAGGATGCTACAGTAGAAGAAGTAAGAGAAATTTATCTTAGGGCATACCAGCTGGGTTGCAAGGGTATAACCGTATACAGGTACGGCAGCAAACAGGGACAGGTACTTTCGTTTGATTACCGGAAAAAGAAAGATAAGCCCCGACAAGCCCAGGATTCTCCCCTGACCGCGGATTCTGAATATGCCGGGGGAAGTATATGTCCCGACTGCTCCCTTTAACTGCCGTTTTCAGGAAGCCCGCAAACCGTTAAAGAATTCAATATTTCATGTAAAACCCTACAGTAGATATAAGTCAGTAAAAGGTAGAAAAACACAATTGAAAAACAGGTGTTAATTATAGAAAATATAAGTGGAATTAGGCTGAAAAGAGATGGAGTGGAAAAGAAAGTAAAGCTTAAAAGGAGGAAAAGAAAATGAGAAGAGGATTAATTCCAAAGGAATCTTTAAGGGATTTGATGGGAAGTGATTTTTTTGACAGGATGTTTTCCCGCAGTCCATTCAGCATGCTGGAAGGAGCTGAAGTAAGTCCGGCTGTAGATCTGATAAACAAAAAGGACAGGCTGATTGCCAAGGCGGAGCTGCCGGGTATAGATAAAGATGACTTAAATGTAGAGGTTGAAGACGGTCTGCTTAAAATCCGGGGCGAGAGCAAGAAGGAAGAAGAAGTTGAAGATAAGGACTATTACAGGTGTGAGAGATATTATGGCAGCTTTTCCCGCAATGTAAAACTGCCGGATGCTGTTGATAAAAATAA
>JBNJFW010000054.1:0-8493 GCA_051747165.1 Elusimicrobiota bacterium
CAAGAACTGGAGGAGATTGTACGAGAACTTTCAAGCGGCAATCTTCCTCTGGATGAATCTATAAAATTATATGAAAAAGGAATGAAAAATAAAAAATATCTCAGGGAAAAACTTCAAAAAGCAAAAAATACAATTAAACTGCTTAGAGAAAAGGAAGGAGAATATATTGAAGAAGACTTTGAATATGAACAAAAATAGCTTTATTGATAATTACCGCATTTCAAAAGACAATGCTGACAAGGCTGTGCAAAAACACATTGATTCTATTGCCCCGCGTGTTCCCCTTAATCTTATCCGAGCCATGAAGTATGCTGTAAATTCCGGGGGTAAAAGAGTCCGCCCTGTATTGCTGGAGTGGACTGCAGAACTCGGAAATCCGAACGATGAAATTCTTACAAGCGCAATGACGGCCATTGAATACATTCACAGCTACTCTCTTATACATGATGATTTACCCTCAATGGATGATGATGATTTCAGACGGGGGAAGAAAACTGTTCATGTGAAATTTGGAGAGGCTATAGCAATATTAGCCGGAGATGCCCTTTTAACCGAATCTTTTTCTCTTTTAGCGGACACAGGAGACTGCCGCCTTGTAAAAGTTCTGGCTGAATGCTCCGGCGCTATGGGAATGGTGGCGGGACAGGCCGAGGATATACAGGCAACAGCAGATATAGAATATATAAATGAGCTTAAAACAGCCCGCCTGTTTCAGGCTGCGGCGGTAATGGGCGCAATAGTTGGAGGATTAAGCGATAAAGATGTTGACAAAATGTCTGACTATGGTATAAATATTGGAAGGGCTTTTCAGTTAAAGGATGATATAATGGACAATGAGGCATCTGAATTAGCAAAAGTAAAAAAGCAGGCTGGATTATATAATAAAAAGGCAAAAGAAATGCTCAGAACGTTTGACAAAAAGGAAAAGCTTGAAGAACTTGCCGATTTTATAATAGAGAGAAAAAAATGATTTTAGAAAATATAAAAAAACCGGCTGATTTAAAAAATATAAGTTATGAAGACCTTAAAATTCTTACCGAAGAATTAAGGGAGGAGATTATACAGACCGTTTCCTCTGTGGGCGGCCACCTTGCTCCCAATTTGGGAGTTATAGAATTGACTATTGCCCTGCATTATGTGCTTAACACTCCTGAAGACAAGATTATCTGGGATGTGGGGCATCAAAGTTACGCTCATAAACTGCTTACGGGAAGGCAGTCTCTTTTTCATATGATTAGGCAACAAGGCGGCATAAGCGGGTTTCCGCGCCGAAGTGAGAGCGAGTATGATTGCTTCGGTACCGGACATTCTTCCACTTCTATTTCAGCTGCACTTGGTTTTGCCTGCGCCAGAGACCTTAAAAGAAAAGATTACCGGATAGCGGCAGTTATCGGTGACGGTTCAATGACCGGTGGCATGGCTTTTGAAGCGCTTAATAATGTGGGGCATCTGAAAAAAGATTTATTCGTGATTTTAAACGATAATGAGATGTTTATTTCCAAAAAAGTAGGCGCTCTTGGGGAATATCTTACTCGCATAATGACTTTTGACCCGGTTCACAGGGCGGAAGAAAAAATTGAGAAGATTCTCAAAAAGTCTCCTCATTTCGGCAGAGAGGTACTTAAGCTTCTCAAAAGATCCAAAGTGATGTTGACCCCGGGCATGCTGTTTGAGGAAATGGGGTTTAATTATTTCGGCCCCGTTGCCGGGCACGAGTTAAACACTCTCATTGAAAATGTTGACAAGGTGGCGTCTATGGACGGGCCGCGAATTCTTCATGTAATAACAAAAAAAGGAAAAGGATATAAACCCGCTCTTGATAATCCGGAGAGGTTTCACGGTACAGGCAAGTTTGATATTAAAAGCGGGAAGCCCCTGAAAAAAAAGAAAGATTTAAGTTATCAGGATGTTCTTGGCAGAAGTATAGTTAAACTGGCTGAAAAAGATGACAGAATAGTTGCCATAACCGCAGCCATGAAAAGCGGGACGGGACTTGATGAGTTTTCTAAAAGATTTCCCCATAGATATTTTGATGTAGGCATTGCCGAGCAGCATGCTGTAACATTCGCTGCCGGAATGGCCGCGGATGGCCTTAAACCTGTATGCGCCATCTATTCCACATTTCTGCAGAGAGCATACGATCAGATTATACATGATGTGGCCTTGCAGGAGCTTGATGTTATATTTGCCGTGGACAGAGCTGGTATAGTAGGAGAGGACGGACCTACTCACCACGGAATTTTTGACCTCAGTTTTTTTTCCTCGGTTCCGGGAATGACTGTTGCGGCTCCCTCCTGCGCAAAAGAACTTGAAAAAATGCTTGAAGCTGCACTTGATTGGAGCGGGCCCTGCGCGATAAGATACCCCCGCGGCGTTGCTGTAAAAATGCCTGATGGGGCTAAAGAAAAAATAGAAAAAGGGCGGGGTGTTTTATTAAAAAAAGGAAAAGATATAACTATAGCCGCAATAGGCAATATGGTGGCTCCGGCTCTTGAAGCATCAAATAGACTGCAAAAAGAGGGAATTAGTTCTTCTGTTATTAATCTAAGATTTGCGAAGCCCATTGATACCGAATTAATTTCCCGGAGCGCTTCGCGTACCGGTAAAATTATTACGGTTGAAGAAAACACAATTGAAGGTGGCGTGGGAGATAGAATACGGCGAATTTTACCGGAAGGAATAAAGGTAAGGAACATAGCTATTGATGATGAATTTGTAACTTACGGGCATGCGGATTATCTTAGACGTCAGTGCGGACTTGATTCCGAAGGCATATTCAGAGCTGCTATGGAAGTATGCTCAGAAAATCGCAATTGAATAGGTCTTCTTATGCTTCAAGGGGTGCGATTAAGCTGGAAAATTTTATAAAGACTTCAGGATTTAATCCAAAGGGGAAAATATGCCTTGACAGCGGTTCTTCGCACGGGGGGTTTACCCAGGTTCTATTGCTTAAAGGCGCAAAAAAAGTTTATGCTGTAGATGTGGGGAAGGGCCTCTTGGACTGGCGGCTGAGAAAAATGGACAGTGTTGAAGTTATGGAAGGGCGGAATTTAAAAAACCTGAAAAAAAAGGACTTTAAGCCCTGTCCGGACGCAGCCCTCATTGATGTTTCTTTTATATCTTTAAAAACAATACTTCCGGTTGTATTCGATATAGCGTTAAGTGAAGTGGCCGCCCTGGCCAAGCCTCAGTTTGAAGCCACATACGAGGAAGCTTCCCGGGGAAAAGGAGTTATAAGCAGCAGGAAAATCCACCGGAGAATTATAAAGGAGATAATTGAGGAAACAAAAGATAAAAGATGGCAGCATATAGGAACTTATTCAAGCGGTATAAAGGGGAAAAAAGGAAACGAGGAATATTTTATCTACTATGAAAGAGTATAAACACCAGAAAATCGAAAACAAATGGCAGAAGATTTGGGAAGATAAAAAATCTTTTAAAACAGCTAACAGTATATCTGAAAATGAAAAAAAGTATTATCTTCTCGAAATGTTTCCTTATCCCTCGGGAAAACTGCATATGGGTCATGTGCGAAATTATGTAATCGGAGATACAATTGCCAGGTTTATGAGGAGAAAAGGCTATAAACTTCTCTATCCCATGGGATACGATGCTATGGGCTTGCCGGCTGAAAATGCCGCTATAAAGGGAAAAATTGATCCGTCTTCATGGACCAAAAAATGCATAGAAGATATGATTGTCCAGCAGAAAAAACTCGGTTTGAGTTATGATTGGGATCGTCTTATAAATACCTCAAGCAGCAGTTATTATAAATGGAATCAGTGGATTTTTTTAAAGCTTTATGAAAAGGGCCTTGCATACCGGAAAAAAGCTGCAATAAATTATTGTCCCCAATGTACTACAACCCTCGCCAATGAGCAGGTAGAAGGCGGAAGCTGCTGGCGTTGCGACTCTGAAGTGGAGTTAAAGATAAGAAAACAGTGGTATTTTAAAATTACAGCTTACGCGGATGAGCTGCTTGAGGAAATCGATAAACTTTCTGGCTGGCCGGAAGCGGTAAGAGTGCAGCAGAAAAACTGGATAGGGCGTTCCGGCGGAGCGGAAATTAAATTCAAGATAGATGGCAGTGACTATCTTATTGATGTTTTCACCACCAGACCGGATACTCTTTATGGTGCGACTTTTCTTCTTGTTTCACCGCGCCACCCCGATATTTTTGAGATAGCCCGGGGTGATATGAAAGAGATAAAGAAATTTATAAATTCAACCATAAGTGAAGGTTTGAGTCATGCGGAAAACAAGGAAAAAAGGGGAATATATTTAGGAGTGGATGCTATTAATCCGGTAAACGGGGAGAAAATTCCCGTTTATGCTGCAAATTTTGTTTTCATGGAATACGGGACCGGAGCTATAATGTCTGTTCCCGCACATGACCAGAGAGATTTTGAATTTGCCCGCAAATATTCGCTTGATATACGAGAAGTAATTAAAGGGGAAAAGAAAAGATATGACGGTAAGCAGGCCTATGAAGGCAAAGGCAAGCTGGTAAATTCCGGGCCTTTTACCGGAATGGATTCTGATACCGCCAAAAATAAGATTACTGAGGATCTTGAAAATAACAAAAAAGGAAAATCTTCCGTTCAATACAAGCTCAGAGACTGGCTTATTTCCCGCCAGCGCTACTGGGGCACACCTATTCCTGTTATTTACTGCCCAGACTGCGGCACCGTACCTGTAAGTTTTGAAGAGCTTCCTGTGGCGCTTCCTGAAGATGTTTCTTTCAGCGGCACGGGAAATCCTCTGGACAGTAGTTCTTCTTTTAAAAATGCCAAATGCCCTGAGTGCGGTAAAAAAGGAAAACGGGAAACTGATACCATGGATACATTTGTGGATTCTTCCTGGTATTTTTTACGCTATGTTAATCCAGAAGAGAAAAGTTTGCCCTTTATTCCGGGAGATGTAAATAACTGGCTTCCTGTTGATCAGTATATAGGCGGAATAGAGCATGCAGTACTGCACCTTCTTTATGCCAGGTTTTTTACAAAAGCTTTAAGAGACATGGGAATGACGGATTTCGGGGAACCCTTTAAAAAACTGCTATGCCAGGGCATGGTTTTAAAAGACGGAGTTAAAATGAGTAAATCCCTGGGCAATGTTGTTGACCCCGGAAATATTATTGATAAGTACGGGGCCGATACGGCAAGAATATTTATTCTTTTTGCTTCCCCTCCCCATAAAGACCTTGAGTGGTCTGATGAAGGTGTGCGGGGCGCATACAGGTTTTTAAAGCGCTTCTGGACCCTTGTAAACCGGGAAAAAGACACATCAGAAAATCCGGGAGAGCCGGATAAGAATCTTGTGCATGTATTGGAAAAAACTATTAAAGAAGTTACGGAGGATATAAAGGATAATTTTCAGTTCAATACAGCCATCGCCCGCATAATGGAGCTGCTTAATGAAATAAGTTCTCATAAGTCCGCAAGTCCTTACCGCAAACAGGCTCTTAAAACCGCAGTGAAAATTCTGGAACCTTTTGCTCCTCATATAGCGGAAGAAATGTGGGAAGAACTTGGAGAGGAAAAGCCTCTTTCTCAGATTCCCTGGCCTCAATATTCAGATAAGAAAATAAGGGAAACCAAAGGCAAAATAGAAGTTCCAGTTACGGTAAACGGAAAACTCAGAGCAAAGATTAAAGTGGATAAAGAAACCGGCAAAGAAAAAGTGCTGGAACTTGCAAAAAAACAGGAAACTGTTATAAAATATCTGAGAAACTCGGAAATTAAAAAAGAAATTTATGTCCCCGAAAAGATTATTAATTTTGTAATTAAAAAAGGAGGAAAATGAAAAAACTATTTTTCTTTATATTATTTACCGTTATCACCGCCGGCTGCGCGGTTTATGAGCCGGTTGAAATTGTTCCCGACCACATAAGGAATATTTACATCGCTCCGTTTGAAAATGAATCCCATCAGCTGGGACTCTCGGAAGAACTTACCTCACAAGTTACAAATGATTTTATACGAAACGGACGCTTTTCGGTTGTATCAAGAGAGGATGCCGATTCTATTCTGCGGGGTTCTATAGTTGAATATAAGAGAATTCCCATATCCTTTGACGAGAATTTTATAGCGGAAGAATACTCTCTTTCAATGGCTGTAGACCTCTCCTTTACCGACAGAATCGAGAAGCAGGTTTTGTGGAAGGAAGAATGGGATGAATTAAAAGGCGGAATTGAAGCCCGGGTTAGATATTATGTAGGTTCGGACCGCGCTTTTACCGAAAGCGAAGAAAGTGCAAGAGAGCGTCTTATTGAGGAAATGTCTGATATAATTGTGCGTCGTACTGTGTACGGCTGGAAATGAGCCCTGCAGCATATCAAAAGAATTTCCATCCCGTTTATATCCTCAGCGGAGATAATCACTTATCTAAAAGTGAATTTAAAGAAAAACTATCTTCCCAAATAAAAAAAAGTTACGGTTCTGTTGAACACATTTTCTTTTATGCATCCGAGGATGCTCCCGAAGATATAATAAATGAAGTCCTCTCATCCAGCTTATTTAATAAACATAAAATTATTTTTGTAGCCCAGGCAGAAAAACTTATAACAAAAAAAAATCAGGAGATTGTTGAGTTTATAAAAAACTACAGCAAAAGAAAAGAATACCCTTCAACATTAATTTTAATAACAGAAGATAAAAAAATCAGCCTTCTTGGGAAGCTTCCCGGTAAAAATTTTAAAACTATATATGAAAGCAAAATGCCATCCTGGATTATGACTCGCATGAGAAGTAAGGGAAAGCAGATAAACAATGATGCGGCTCAATTCATTGCATTCAGGTGTGGAAGAAACCTTCAAGCGGTGTCCGCAGAACTGCAAAAACTTATTTTAGCTTACCCCGGTAAAAAAAGGATAACCCTGGATGATGTAAAGGGATACATAGGAACATACCAGAAAAATGATATTTTCGGTTATCTTGATGCCGTTATGGATCTCGATAGAAAAAAAGCATTGGCTACACTTGACAATTTAATTGAATTCGGGGAAGAGCCTTTGAAAATTGTTTCCATGCTTAAATGGAAGCTGCAGCAAATGATAACGGCAAAATTTTTAATGCAAAAGGGCTTAAGCGAAAAAAATATAATTACAAAAATGAAACTTAAACCTGCTTTTTTGTACAGGGGAATGTGCAGGAAGTTAGAAAAGTTTTCAATTGATAAGCTTATACTAGGCTATGAAGACCTCAAAGAAACAGACATTAAACTTAAAAGCTCCGGATCTGCAAATAAGAAACTATTGCTTGAAAAATTCAGTCTTAGCCTTTTGACTTGTTAATTAATTTTCTAAGTCTGCTTTTTAGTCTTGCTGCTTTATTTTTATGAAAGGCACCCGCAACTGCCGCGCTGTCCAGCTTTTTTGAAGCTATATCGTACAGCTCTTCAGCCTCTTTGCTGCCGGCAGAGGCAGCTTCTCTGGCTTTTTTTAAAGCTGTTTTCGCTTCGGATTTTCTGGATTTATTTCTATAAAACCTTTTTTCATCCTGTCTTGCGGATTTTATTGTCTGTGTATGCCTTCCGGTTGGCAGTTTAGTCATATTATCTTCTCCTTTTTTTTGGGCATTCTACAATAAAAAAGCTTTCCTGTCAAACCATCCTCGAAAAATAAAATTTGACTTTAAGGTGAAATTCTGATATGTATAAAATACTAGTTAAAAGGAAAGTATTGCAATAATCGTATATATGTACACAGGAGGCAAATATGAGTAAAAAATGGGAAATTAAAATCAAAGGCGAAGTAAAAGGCCCTTATGATACAAATGAGATAGTGGATTTAATAAAAAAAGGCGAGCTGCCTCCTGAAATATCCATTAAAAACACAAAAGAAATGGGATGGCATCCTGCGGGCATGGTTAAAGAATTGGCCGGAGTATATGAAAAACTCGAATCTTCCGGTGCTTCTGAATCTAAATCTGCCGGTAAAACAGAAAACCCGCCTGAGCAATCATCCGGTGCGTCTGAAGCTGAAAAAGCGTCGGCGTCTACACCTCCTCCTGCCGGTCAGGAAAAAACTGAGCAGGAAGCTCCCGCCGGTTTTTCTATAAAAGAAGCCATAGCTTTCGGATGGAATACTACAATTAAAAACCTGGGCTTTTTAATTCCGGTTATGTTAATATATTTTGCGATTTCATTGTTATTCGGCTTTTCAGCTGAAGCTATAGAAAACAATGTGTTATACTGGGTGGTTGTGGTACTATCAAATCTTGTAGGGATGTTATTGGGGCTGGGTTTCATTAAAATTTCGCTTTCATATTACGACGGGCAAAAACCTTCCTTTTCGCATCTTTACAATCAGTATCCGCATTTTTTTAAGTTTTTAATTGCCGCGATTCTGTATTCGTTTATGTTTGTACTGGGAGCTTTCCTTCTGTTGATTCCGGGACTTATATTATTTACTCTCTTTTACTTTTTCAACTATTTTATAGTTGACCGCGGGGTTTGGTCGATTGATGCTTTAAAGCTAAGCTTTAAGGCAAC
>JBNJFW010000055.1:0-8466 GCA_051747165.1 Elusimicrobiota bacterium
CTGCTTGCAGCCGTTATAATTGCCGCCTGTTTTATAGGTTACTTTCTTGCCCAGAACCTCACCGCGCCTATTTTAAGGCTTACGGAAGCTTCCAGAAACATCGCTGCAGGCAATTTTGACATAAAACCGGTGTCCCGCTGGCTGAAAAAGGCTAAATTTAAAGATGAAATTGTGGAACTGTCAAACACTTTTTCCCTTATGACCCGGCAGCTCAAACGCTATACCGAAATGCAGGCGGATAAGATGAATGCTATTCTTTTCTCTATTGCCGACGGAATAATAATGACTGATTATTCGGGCAATATTATGCTTTCAAATAAAAAAGCCGGACAGCTGCTGGGACTTGATTCAAACGAAGAGCTGGAGGGTAAAAAAATACAGGATATCATACAGAGGCAAACAATATCCGAAAGCTTGCGTGAAGTAAGAAAAAAAAGAGAGCCCGTAGTTAAGGAACTGGATCTTTCACATGAAAACATCTCCAAGTATTTAAGAACCGATACTTCAATTGTGTCCCAGGCGGAGTCGGACCAGGATCTGGGCACGGTAACGGTTATAAGGGACATAACACTTGAAAAAGAGCTGGAACAGCTGAAGGATGATTTTGTTCATTCTATTACCCATGATTTAAGGAGCCCTATGACTTCCATAAGGGGCTTTCTGGAGTTTTTACTTGACGGTTCGGCCGGCGAGATAAATGAACAGCAGAAAGAATTTCTTCAAATCATAGACCGCTCTTCAAAGAGGCTTTTAAATATGATAAGCGATATCCTGGATGTAGCTAAAATGAAATCGGGAAATATGCCCATGGAAATAGACCAGGTTAATATCAGACAGATTGCAACTAATGTTATTGATACTATGTCTTCTCAGGCTAAAAAAGATAAAGTCAGTTTGAGCTTAATTGAAAAAAATGAAATTAAAGACATCAATGCCGACAACAGTCTTGTGGGAAGGGTTCTTACCAATCTCATAAGCAACGCTCTTAAATTTACTCCCGAGGATGGAGAAATTAAAGTAGAGCTTTCAGATGAAGGAGATAAAATTAAGGTGGCTGTTGAAGACAACGGTTCCGGCATGCCTAAGGAAATGTGCGAAAAAATATTTGATAAATTTGAACAGGTCAAGGGAAGCAAATCAAAAAGAAAAGGCACCGGCCTGGGGCTGACCATAACCAGGTATATTGTGGAAGCCCATGAAGGCAAAATTTACGCCGATTCAGAACCCGGAAAGGGCACACGGGTCGAATTCTGGATCCCGAGAGGCCTTAAAATAAAGGAAAGCTGAATAAAAAGTTTAACATAATGCTATTGAATCATTTAGTTTTATATATTATAAATTGTGAAGATGAAAACCTTTAAAGTTTTACTTTCTTTTTTGTTTTTGCTTTTTGTTTCATTGCCTGCGGGAGCAAGCCCCGGAGCTGCAGATAGTGAACTTATTGAAATAGAAGTAAGTTCCGGAGATACTCTTTCCATATTTGCCCGAAGGTATCTGGATGAACCCGAAAGATGGCCGGAGCTTCTTGAGTACAATGAGCTGCCTACCGGTGATCCGGATTTGATTTATCCCGGGGACGTAATCCGTGTGCCCATGGAAATGGTGCGGGATGAAATAGCTGATTTTATAAGACTGCAAAATCAGGTTCGGATGAGGAAATCGGGCGATCAGGCCTGGAGGCAGGCGGTTGTGGGGGTAAGGCTTTATCCCAATGACGGAATAAGGACTTCGGCGGATTCAAGTGCAAGCATAGAGTATCTTGCCAGTGACAGTTATGCCAATATAGGAGAGAATTCTCTTGTGTTTTTAAGACCCGAGCCGGTAAAAGATGATGTGGTATCTCTTGATGTGGGACAGCTTCGGGCCAGGGATGTTAAGGTTCTTACCGATACGGCCGTAATTGATCCGGAAAAAGGCTCTGACTACAAGGCGGAAGTGGATGAACAGCAGACTACAACTTTAAGTGTTTTTCGCGGTTCCGTTGACTTAATATCCGCAGGCGAGAAGGTTACGGTTGAAGAAGGTTTTATGTCCAGGGCCGAGCGGGACGCTCCCCCCGAATCGCCTGTAGAGCTCCCCGATCCTCCTGAAATGGAAGGGCAGGATATTTCTCCCGGCGATGAAGCCTCACGCCGGCACGCTTATTCCGACATAGACGAAAGTTTTTTCCTGGACAGCCTGCGTATGGACTCTGAAAGAATGCAGCGCGAAGATATCCAGGCTATAATAGTTCAGGTAGCTCCGGATGAGGATTTTTCAAAGTTATTAATTGATAGAAAAGTGGATAGGGCCGCGCCGGAGAATTTTAAACAGGAACTCTCGGATGGAGAATATTTCTGGCGCTGTGCTTTTGTTGATTCCCGGGGCACCGTAAGCCGTTTTTCGCGCGCTCAGCGGTTTACCGTAGACACCAAGCCTCCGGAAATTGAGATATATCATCCCGAATCCGGGGCAGAGATACGAGGACGGATTACTACAATCCAAGGCTGGGTCTCGCCTGGTGCCAGCGTTGAAATAAACGGGGATTCCGTTATTCCCGACAGTGAAGGAAATTTCATTTACGGGCTGAATTTAAAACACGGCGAAAATGAGATTAACTTAAAAGCCAGCGATAATTATGGAAGGGTGAGCGAAAAAGAAATCATCTTAAACAGTGTTTTAATAGAAGAAAAAGAAAAAAAGGGAGAGATACTTTCTACTGCCGGCATTGTTGCCTCAGTCCTGGGTATTGTAGCAATAGCTGCGGCCATTATCAGATGAAAAAAGCCAGCGGCAGGGTAATTGTTGCCGACAGAGATAAAGACACCTGTTTTCAGATAAAAGTATTTCTTCGCGCTTACAAGGCCAAGGTAAACGGGGTCTCCGGAGTTCGGGAGTGCCTGAATAAAATTGAAAGTTTTAAGCCTGATTTAATCATAGCTAATTATATGCTGGAAAAAATAACGGCCTACGAACTTCTGGAAAAAATAAGTTCTGAAAAAAACACACACAATATTCCCGTTATTATCATGACCCCGGAAGGCTTTGACTTAACTTATGAAAGCCCGGGCTTAGTTGATTTTCTGACAAAGCCTTTTTCTCAAAAACAGTTTATAAATACACTTAAAAAAGTCATGGGTAAGCGAATGTTTCCGCTTAAAGAAAAAACAGCTTCATCTTCCCATAAAAGTTCTGCTATTAAGAAAGACAAAGGCGTGAAAGATATTTCGGGTTCAAAAATTTTAATTGCAGATGACGACCCCAACATAATAAAACTTCTTGAATTAATTTTGAGCAATGATTATGACGTCGATATTGCGCGTACCGGAGACGAACTTGTGGAAAAAGGCAGCGCGAGGCATTATGACCTTATAATAACCGATGTGGTTATGCCAAAAGCCAGCGGCTGGAAAAGCATGAGAAAATTAAGGGATATGGATTGTATGTCCCCGGTCATTTTTAATTCGGGCCTGGTAAAAGATAAGGAGCTTTATGAAACCCTAAGGCCTCCGGGCCCTTCCGCTTTTATTCTTAAACCCTTTGAAAATAAAGAGCTGCTTTTAAAAGTAAAGGAAATGCTTTTAAAAGCGTAAATTTTGACCGATTCAAATCTTTTAACTATAATATCCCAGTAAAAAGCGCCCGTAGCTCAACTGGATAGAGCGGCTGACTACGGATCAGCAGGTTGGGGGTTCGAATCCTCTCGGGCGCTCCATTAACATGACTCTAGAATCTGAATCAGATAAAAAGTATATGAAAGAAGCCCTGGAAACAGCCCGAACCGGTAATTCATGCGGTGAAATTCCGGTGGGAGCGATAGTTGTTTTTGATAACAGGATAATAGGAAAGGGACATAACAGACAGCTTCTTGACAGTGATCCCACAGCTCATGCAGAGATAGTTGCCTTAAGGGAGGCTGCGGCCGAGCTGGGCAATTTCAGACTTGACGGAGCAAAGATGTATGTTACTGTTAAGCCCTGCTTGATGTGCCGGGAGGCTATAAAAAGGGCCCGGTTAAAAAAAGTTTTTTACGCTTCTCCCGCCGCAAGAGAAGCAACACATAAAAGCGAATATGAAAACTTAAAAGAATTTTCCGCGGAGTGCGCCGGTATTTTAAAAGGTTTTTTTAAAAAAAGAAGGTGGAATGATTAGAAGACTTATAGCTCATTTAGGAATTATATTCGGGGGGCTTTCTTTTGTAATTCTGGTAGGTATATACGGCTTTGAATTTAAAACATGGCTGCTGGGCTCGTATGCCCCCCTTATTTTAATTGCTTCTGTGTTTATCTATTTAAAAATGGGAAGGCTGCAGTCTGTTATACTTCCTTTTTTACTTTTATATGCTTTTGAGAGTGTTGCGGGAGTGCCTTTTGAAAGCAAATATTTATTCGGCTGGATTTATTTTTTCATAATGCTGGCTATGGCCTTCTACATTGTTATTACCCGGATTTTAAAGATAAAAATTTTAAGTACTCTTGCTGCAATAGTTATCGGCCTCATGATTTTAATCGCTTTCAGCTACGGGTCCGATATGATTGTGGAAGACAAGGAGGATATAATAAAAATCAGATATATGGAAAGGACTCTTTTTTTTAAATGATTTTCATTATGGAGCAAGGAGGGATGGCCGAGTGGCTTAAGGCGACGGTTTCGAAAACCGTTGTGCCTTCGGGCACCGTAGGTTCGAATCCTACTCCCTCCGCCATATATTTTTAAGGAAAACTTTATGTCAAAATTAAAAAAGATAAGTGTAATTTTTCTTTTCGGCCTTTTAGTTATAATTGCCGCCGGATATTTTTTGTTTAACATAATATTGTCCCCGGAGCGAATGAAAAATTTAGTTGAGCAAAGAGCTTCGTCCGCCCTGGGTGCTGAGGTAAAAATAAACAAAACGGATTTAAGTCCCGGAGTCCTGCGCCTGGAGGATATAGCAATATATTCCGCAGAAGAAGAGAGAAATTTAATAGCAACAATTGAAAAAGCTCATCTTTCATTTGAGATTACTTCCTTTTTAAAAGGGGAATATGTTTTTAATGATATAAGAATATACGAGCCGCAAGTTTCTCTTACTGAAATACCCCCTGCCGGTACTAGCGAAATTCTAGCCCCGGCCATGGCCGGGTTAACAGGTGAAGGCGGAGTTTTTTCTTTTAATTCTTTTCAGATTTCCGAAGGGACACTGAATTTAAGCTCACCCCGCATATCAGTGTCTAATATTGACATATTGCTTAAATTAGGCTCATTGCATGAAGCGGTATTGCTTGAAGCCTCCGCTCTTTTCAGCGACAGCCCTTTAAGCAGCGTCAGCTTAATATCTGAAATTTACCTTATGAGAAACAAGGCTGAAATAAAAGAAATAAATATTTCGGCCTATGGAGGGGAAATAGAGGGCCGGGGCAGTATTAAAGAACTTTTACCGGCTTTAAATGCAGATATTGAATACAATGTTACGGAATTTCCGGTTGATCTTTTTAATGATAATTTAAACATAAGCGGCAGCAGCGATATAAATGGCACTTACAAGCTTAAAGATGGAGAATCAAATTTAGAGCTTAAATCCGATTTTCAAAACGCTTCGCTTGAGGCGGAGGATATATTTAACAAGCCCCTGGGGGAAGTATTGCGTTTTCAGTGCGGCATATCTTATTCCGGAAAAGCAGGTAATGTTGACTGGTATATATTGAATGTAGGAGGCAGTACTTTTTCGGGAACCGGAATTATTCACCATACGGAAAAAGCGCAAGTTAACATTAATGCCGATAATATGGACCTGGAAAACCTGGGCAGGTTTTTCCCGGGTTTTAGAAAACATGTGCTTTCCGGAGATGCTGAATTGCAGAGCCGGGCTAATTTGGAGAAAGGCAATTCGTCTTTTACGGGTGAAGTAAGCGCAACTGAGATGAGAGTAAGAAAAGTTCCGGTGCTTTCGGATGTATACGCAAGAATTGTCAGGGACTCCAGAAACGAGTTTTTGTTTAATGATTTTAGTTCAAATTTTTTTATTGACAATCGAAAATTACAGTTAAAAAGCCTTAACTTTGAAGGCCCGAATTTTCAGGGAAGCGGTAGCGGAGAAATTATGTGGACAGGCGAATTGGATCTGCTTTTGTATCCTAATATAAGGGGAAGCAGTGTAGGAATAAGAGTTTCAGGCCGGAAAGACAATATGCGCATCAGCCTGGAATAAGAATTAACTTGCTCGCTTTTGTTTCATTTGTATAATTACTTAACAGCCGGGAGAGGTGCGAGAGTGGCTGAATCGGCTCGCTTGGAAAGCGAGTGACCCCGCAAGGGGTCCGTGGGTTCGAATCCCACCCTCTCCGCCACTTAGGTATATACCGGGCACATAGTTGACGTTTTAATTTAATGGCCGGGTTCTTCAGAATATATTTTCAACCTGTTCTAAAAATGGGAAATGACATTCCACAGATTTATTTTTGACAGTAAATACTTTCTCTCTCAAAACTTAAGTGAAATGGGAATGCCTTCGGCATTTACACGTCCAAGTCAGCCGGGCGGAGCAGACTTTTCGGGGATTAGCGGCAAAAAGGACCTCTATATCAGTAGTGTGATTCACCAGGCTTTTGTAGATGTCAACGAAGAAGGAACTGAAGCAGCAGCTGCGACTGGTGTTGTTATGAGCATAGAGTCGGCTGTAAGTGTGCCGGTATTTAGGGCAGGTCACCCATTTATATTCTTGATACAAGAAAGAGAAAGCGGGAATATATTGTTTATGGGCAGGGTAGTTAATCCGGCAGCTTAGTTTTAAGCTGATTCTATTTTTTATGGCCCTGTCAAAACAAACTTTGTATTTGTTAGTGTAAAAAAGGAGGTTTGAAGTTAAGTGAAGAATTTAATTGAAGGCGCAAAAGAATTCAGCAGGGTTGAATACAGAAATAAAAAAGAACTGTTTAAAAAACTCAAGGATAGCCAGTCTCCCCATACGCTTTTCATAGCCTGCTCTGATTCCAGGGTTATACCGGACCTGATAACAAAAAGTCTGCCGGGAGAACTTTTTGTGATAAGAAATATTGCCAATATAGTGCCTTACTTCCGGCAGGCCGATGAATATCTCTCCACTACCTCGGCCATAGAGTATGCTGTTTTGATTTTAAATGTAAAAAACATTGTAATATGCGGCCACTCCGGATGCGGGGGCTGTAAAGCCCTTGTGCAGGAAAGTGTACCCGATAAAATCGCCCATGTAAGTAAATGGATGCAGCTGGCGGAAAAGGCGAAAAAAAGGTATGAAAAAGCACTTAAAGAAAAAAAAGTAAAAGAAACTGAAGGCTATCTTGAAAAAGAAAATGTTATTGAACAGATAAACCATCTGCTTACTTATCCTTTTATAAAAAAAAGATACGAAAAAGAAGAAATTAACATATACGGCTGGTATTACGATATAGCCCGGGGCTCGGTTTATAATTATGATATGGGAAAAAAGAAGTTTTTTAAGATAAACTAAAAAACTAATCTAATATCTTTTTTACCCCCGAATCAACTTTGTATCCCCATGCTACTATTATTATAAAAAGAAAGTTAAGCGGAAATAAAACAGTTAAAACATATATAAAGGGAGCTTCTGTTAAAATCAGGCTTAGTACTAATGAGACGGAAATAAGAAAATTGTGCCCCGCCGGCCCCAGCAGCCGGGCTGTTTTTATAAAAGAGGAACTCTTGTAAACAAATTCTTTTTGCTTGTCGGGGTTGCTGATATAATTGTTATTCCCAATCTTTTTCCTGAAAATTTTCTGAAGATAAAGGTATTGCACATAAATCTTTAAAGCTATTCTGGTATGCGGGCTCTGGGACCGATTCAGGGCCTTATTGACGAATTCAAGGCTGTCCAGTTCGGATTTATCCGGGCTCAGATAGGAGAGAAACCACTGTTTTCTGTAGTCAAAGTAAATACACTGAAAGGCCATTGAAAGGGCCGCAGCCAGAACCCATAGCCAGGCGCCGTAGATATAATTTGACAGATATATTGCAAGTCCTGTATGAACCGCGAAGGAAGTAATATAATCCGCGGAACCGTCTAATATGCGCCCCAAACGGTTTCCTCCGCCTCTTATGCGGGCCAGCTGGCCGTCTGCGCAGTCAAGAATCATTGATACAAATAAAAAAAAGCCGCCTAAAAGCGCTGCCCCTGCTGCTATGCTTATTCCTGCTATTATGCCGAATATAGCGGAAATAGAAGTTATCTGATTGGCCGTAACGGAAGTATTGGCAAGTTTTTTTACCGTCGCCGAGGCAATTGGCCTCAGCATGGAATGCACGGGTTCTTCCGTATAGGCGCTTTTTACGGCTCCGGGGCTTAATTTTGAAGCTTTGCTCATTTCTTTATGTCCTTAATTTCATTTAAGCTTTTTTACTTCTGTATCCTAATGGCTTTCAGCAAAAATGTCAATTAAAAGGTGAATTTTAAGATGCAATGTAATAATTAAAGCGAAAAGATTTGTATCAGGGCAGGTGAATTATATATAATGC
>JBNJFW010000056.1:0-8446 GCA_051747165.1 Elusimicrobiota bacterium
TTTTTTCGGAGTTCTCCGGCTCCTTCGATTACGCTTTTGCCGGAAGCGTTTGCCGCCAGTAGCGCCAGCAGAGGTACTTCGTCTATTAAAGCCGGGATTTTTTTTGCAGTTATGTAAATTCCTTTAAGCGAACTTTTTTTTATGATTAAATCTCCCAGCGGTTCTCCGAAGCGGTATTTTTTATTTGAAATCTCAATATCCCCCCCCATTTTTTTTGCGGCATGCATAAATCCGGTTCTGGTGGAATTTAAATTGACTTTTTTAATTTTAAGACCGCTTCCGGGAAGAAGAAGGCCCGCAGTAATAAAAAAGGCTGCTGATGAAAAATCCCCGGGTACGGTTATGGACCTTCCGGGCCAGTTTACCTCTCCGCTAACAGAAATTTTATTCTTCTGCTTTTTTAAAGGTATTTCGAAATATTTCATCATTCTTTCAGTATGGTCGCGAGAGCGGTGGGGTTCGGTGACCGATGTGCTTCCCGATGCGTAAAGTCCGGCCAGCAGTATGCAGGACTTTACCTGGGCGCTTGCAATGGGGGAATTATAGTGTATTGGGCTAAGAGTGGATGGTTTTATTTTAATGGGGGGAAACTCTCCTTTGTATGCTTTTATATCAGCTCCCATTTTGCTCAGCGGAATTGTTATCCGCCGCATGGGCCTTTTAAGGAGTGATTCATCGCCGCTTAGCGTGGTGGGAAACTTCTGCCCTGAAAGAACTCCGGCCATGAGCCGCATGCCGGTTGCCGAATTGCCGAAATAAAGTTTTCCCGCAGGCTTTTTTAAACCATTGCGCCCTTTGCCGTTAATTATTATTGTGCTTTTGTCCTCTTTTTTAATATCAACTCCCAGCTTTTTAAATGCTTTAAGAGTATCAAGGCAGTCCTGAGCGCGAAGATAATTTTTTACTTGGGATTTTCCCCGGGACAATGCCGAAAAAATAATTGCCCGGTGGGTTATGGATTTGTCCGGGCTGACTGTTATCTCCCCTTCTATTTTTCTTGCCGGTCTTATGGTTCTCATTTTTTTATTTGCCTTCTTTAATTTTTTGAACATATTTTTTTCTGTATAAAGCCCCCTCTTCTATAAACATCGACAGTTTATCATTGTCTTCTTTTGTTAGTATAGACTTGAAGTCATCAAGTGAGTTTATAAAAGCTTCTACAGCCTTTATAACCTGCTCTTTATTCTGGATGTAAATTTGAGACCAAAGTTCCGCTGAAGCTCCCGCTATTCTGGTGTTTTCCCTGAAACTGGGTCCCGCAACTTTGGAAATTATATCAGGATTTTCAATGTTTGTGCAGGATACTCTTGCCAGTACACTTGATACCACATGGGGAAGATGGCTGAGAAATCCCACTGAGATATCGTGTTGTAAAGGAGTCATTTCAACAATGTCTGCGCCCAGTTTTTGCCAGAAAAGTTTAGCCCTTGCCAGGTTTTTCTGTGAATTTTTTAAGTGGGGAGTTAGAATACAGGGAGCGTGATTAAAGAGATCTTCAGATGAATTTTCAACACCGGTTTTTTCAGAGCCGGCCATAGGATGAGCTCCGATAAATTCCAGCTTTTCGCTTATAAGGCCTGATTTAAAGGCCGCATCAACAATTTTTTCCTTAACACTTCCCACATCCATTATTATAGCACCGCCTGGAGCAAATTTTGCGATTTCCTCTAATTGATTTAAGATTACTTTAACCGGTGTGCATAATATCACTATTTCCGCATCCGCAAGCGTTTTTTTTATTGAAGTTGTAGCCTCGGTGCATGCGCCTTTTTCTATGGCTTTTCTCAGGTGATCCGGATTTCTGCCCCAGCCGCTTACTGAACGGGCCAGTTTTTTTTCAAGCAGAGCAAGCCCTATTGAGCCTCCTATAAGGCCTATTCCTATAATGGAAACCTTATTGTATGGCTGATTTTTGTCTTCTAACAAATATAAAGCCTCCTGTTTTACATGCTTCTGCCTATTACTCCGGCAATTTTTGCGGATTTAGCCATGATATGGTTAAACTGGTCGGGGTTGACAGTTTGAGCTCCATCGGAAGATGCGTGTTCCGGATTTGTATGGACTTCTATAATAAGTCCGTCCGCCCCCGCGGCTACTGATGCCAGAGTAAGTGGTTCCACCAGATCTCTTTTTCCCGCCGGTTGGGAAGGGTCAACGAATACAGGCAGATTTGAAACTTTTTTAATTACAGGAATGGCCGATATGTCCAGGGTGAATCTTGTGTGGTCGGAAAAGGTTCTTATCCCCCTTTCGCATAGTATTATATCGGCGTTGCCTTCCGATGCTATATATTCGGCACTCATGAGCAGTTCTTTGACTGTATTGGAAAAGCCTCTCTTTAAAAGAACCGGTTTTGATGCTTTACCGCATGCTTTAAGCAATTCAAAGTTCTGCATATTCCTTGCCCCTATCTGTATGACATCCGCGTATTTTTCGACTTTTTCCACCTGGTATATATCCATGGCTTCGGTTATTACCTTAAGCCCTGTTTCTGCTGATACCTTTTGCAGTATCTTAAGTCCTTCTTCTCTCATTCCCTGGAAAGAGTAAGGCGATGTGCGGGGTTTATATGCCCCGCCTCTTAAAAATACGGCTCCCGCTTTTTTTATTTCTCTGGCTATTTTCAATGTTGATTCATAGCCTTCTACAGAGCAGGGGCCTGCTGCAACCGGTATGTTTTTTTTACCTATTTCTATGCCCCCTGCATTTACCACTGTTTTCTCCTTCCATTTTTTTGAAACCAGTTTATAAGGTTCCGATATTATTGTTATAAAATCGACGGCTTCATAGGCTTCAAATATATCCTTGTGAACGCTTGCCTGCTCCCCTTTGACCAAAATTATTACTTTTTCTTTGCCTGTTGAAATTTCCGGTACGCAATTAAGCTCCCTTATTTTTTCTTCAATTTCCTTTATCTGCTCTTTTGATGCACTGTTTTTTAATGTAAGTATCACTTAATTTCTCCTTTATTATTTATTCTAAAACAAATTTTTATTTTTCCCGGAGGGCAAAATAATCTTTTATGCCCTTTATGAGCTTTATATTATGCTCTCTTTTGCCTATAGTAAACCTTAAATGCCCGGGATAAAAATAAGCGCTTAAGGGCCTGACTATTATCCCTCTTTTTTCTAAATGGATGCAAAGAGATTCGGCGTGCTCTTTTCCTACTTCCATGAGAACAAAATTGGCAGCCGAAGGTACATAATTAAAGCCTGATTTGTCAAGTTCTTTATACAGAAAATTTTTTTCTTCCGCTGTTTTTTCGGTTATATGGTTTAAATGATTTTCATCTGCAAGGGCTGCCAGCGCCCCTGCCTGGGCCAGACGGTTGGTGTTAAAAGGCGGTTTGATTTTTTTCAGCACATTAATTATACGAGCCGGAGCTACGGCGTAGCCTATTCTCAATCCTGCCAGTCCGTAAGCTTTGGAAAAAGTTCTTAAAATCATGACCGGGGCCTCTTTATTTATATACTTAAGCGCGCTTTCATAATCGCTTTCTTTTTTTGCGTATTCATAATAGGCTTCGTCTATTACCAGCAAGGTTTTCTTTTTTCTTTTTTCTATAAAGTTTAGCAGTTCATTCAGCTTTCGGGCATTTATATATGTTCCGGAAGGGTTAGAGGGATTATCTATAAATATCAGCTTAACTGATTGGTCTGTTTTTAAGCGCAGGTTGTTAACCGAGACTGTGAAATTTTCTCTTGCCGCCTCTATAAACCGAGCTCCCATAAGATTTGCAGCCGCTTTGTAGCGGATAAAAGAACCGGCGGAAGAAAGCAGGGTGTCTTTAGGGGACAAATATGCTTTTGCAAGCAATTCGATTATTTCATCACTTCCGTTTCCGGTTATAATATTTTCTCTTCCTACATTATGTTTATCAGCCAGAACGCTTGTGAGCCGGGAAGAATCGGGGTCCGGGTACATATGCATTTTTTGCATTTCCTTTTCAATGGCGGAAAAGACATTTTTAGATGGTCCCCATACATTTTCGTTGGATGAAAGTTTTAAGGCCCGGCTTAGATTATATTCTTTTCTTATGTCATCCGGGCCCCTGCCCGCTTTATACGGAATCATATTTTTAATTTCTTTTCTGGCTTCGGGGAAAGTATCAGTCATGAGCTTTTCAGATCGGGTTCCATGTTTCCGGCGGCCGGATACGAGCCCAGCACCTTTAAAAACACGCAGTCTTTTTGGAGTTTTTCTACTGCTTTTTTTATTTTTTCATTTTTTATATGCCCTTCCATATCTATGAAAAAAACGTATTCCCAGGCCTTCATCTTTGAGGGTCTGGATTCTATTTTGGTAAGATTAATCGAATTTTTCTTAAAAGGGACAAGCATATCATGCAGGGCTCCCACCCTGTCTTTTATGGAAAACATAACGGATGTCTTGTCATCTCCGGATGCAGGAGGCGAATCTTTTCCTATAACAAAAAACCGGGTAACGTTGCTGCTTGCATTTTCAATGCCGGTTTCAATTATATTAAGCTTATATATGTCCGCAGCCATAAGGGAAGCTATTGCCGCTGATTTTTTTTCGGAAACGGCCCTTTTTGCCGCCGTAGCGGTTGAAGAAACTTCCACATATTCGGCTCCGGGCATATTTTCCTCCAGCCACATGCTGGACTGTGCCAGAGCCTGGGGGTGAGAGTAAATTGTTTTTATATCTTCTTTTCGGTCGGATTTTGACAGCAGGCTGTGAGATATATTCATTAATAATTCAGCACATATTTTGCAATCGGAATCAAGAAACATATCAAGGGTATGTGATACTATGCCTTCCGTAGAGTTTTCGACCGGCACTACTCCGTAATCAACCCTTCTTTTTTCTACATCCCTGAATACTCCCGGAATACTTGAAGATGGTATGTAGCGGCAGTAGCGGGAAAACTGCTTTACCGCGGCCAGATGAGTATATGTTGCCTCCGGTCCTAAAAAACTTATTTTCAGTTTTTTCTGAAGGGCCCGGGACGCGGCTATTATTTCATTAAAAATTCTGATCTTTGATTCTACGGGAAGAGCCCCCTTGCTTTTGCCGGTTTCAATTATTTTTTCTATTATTTTTTTCTCTCTGTCCGGAGAGAAGACTGTTTTTCCTTTTTCTTTTTTTATCTTGCCTATTTCTCTTACAATAGAAGCTCTTTCATCAAGCAGCTTATTTATTTTTTTATCTACCTGGTCAATTTTTGCTCTTAAATCTTTCATTTTTCAGCCTTATCGTTAACTAAATTATCAACTTCTTCTTCAATTCCCAATTCTTCCAGCGGGGGGATATCGGAAAGGCTCTGAAGGCCGAAATACTCCAGAAACTTTTCGCTTGTGCGGTAAAGAACGGGCCTGCCGATTGTTTCCTTTCTCCCGGATATTTTAACAAGCCTCTTTTGCAGAAGGCCTCTGATGACACCGGAGGATGAAACTCCCCTTATGCTGTCTATTTCCTGTGATGTCACGGGCTGCCTGTAGGCTATGATGGCAAGTGTTTCCAGGGCGGCGTTTGAAAGCTTATAATTCAGCTGGCCCCGAAAAAGCTTTTTCACGTATTCTCCGTACTTTTTTCTGGTGGCGAACCTTATCCCCCCTCCTACCTGCTGTATAAAAATGGGTTTGTTTTTGGAATTGTAATTCATTTTCAACTCCTCAAGAGCTTTTTCTACGGCTTCTTTTTCCTGCTCTATTATATCTGAAAGAGTATCTATGTCCAGAGGCTTGGATGAAACAAAAAGAAGGCATTCAAGTATGTTTTTTAAGTTATTGTCGCTCATTTGCTTTTTCAATGTATATTTGGTCAAACCTGCGGTTCTGTATTACCTTTATCTGCGAGTTTTTTATAAGTTCCAGTATTCCCAGCAAAATAGCAATTATCTCCCCTATTGAACATTTAATTATAAGCGAAGCCAAACTAAGCCTTTTTTTACTTTCAACAGCCGCCAGTATATCTCTTATCTTTTCCGCCACTGATATCTCTTCATTTATTATGTCTTTTACTTCTTCCTTTGCCGATTCAATAAGCTTTTTAAAGGAGTCAATTAAATCAAACAAGGTGGCTTCCACTTCATATCCGAATTCATTTACCGGATACTGTTTCAGTCCTATGACTCCGTCATAGAGCTGCTCCTGCTGCCTGAAAAACCGGGCGGATTCTTTAAAGCGTTTATATTCCTCAAGTCTCTCAATAAGTTTTCTTTTCATTTCAGCGGCTGATTCTTCGCCGGGTTCTTCGGATTCTTTATCTTCGGGAAGAAGCATTTTTGATTTGAGTCTCATAAGGTATGAGGCCATTTCCAAAAACTCTCCTGCTTTGTTCACGTCTAAATATTCAAGTAAACTTATATGCTCAAGATAGTCCTCTGTTATTTCCGCTATGGGTATATCGTATATGTCCAGGTTTTTTTTCTTTATGACATGCAAAAGAAGGTCAAGCGGACCCTCAAATGTATCGAGTTCTACCAGCAGTTCCTGAAATAAATTTTCACTGCCGATTATTTCCGAGTTGTTTTCAGTTTTAATTTCAGTCATAATTCATTTTTTCCCTGATTATGCTTAGATTTTTGGCTGCTTTTTGGGATGCCTTTAAATTTCCTTCTTCAAGTATTTTATGAGCTTTTTCAGGGTTTTCTTTTATTTTCAGGTAATTTTTCCTTATAGGCGCTATTATTTCAGATAAATTCTTATGCAGGATTTTCTTGCACTGAACGCATCCGATTTTTCCGGCCCTGCATTTTTTGTTTATATCTTCTTTTTCTTTTTTTGAAAATATTTTATGGTATTCATACACCGTGCATACTTCCGGGTTTCCCTTGTCATCCGGATGTATTCTCTGGGGGTCGGTAATCATGGAATTAATTTTTTTCTTTAGAGCTTTGTCTTCTTCATTGAGATAAATTGTGTTTTTGTAGCTTTTTGACATTTTTCTGCCGTCGATTCCTTTTAATTTGTCTATTTTATTAAGTATATCCTGCGGCTCCGGCAGAAAATCGGTTTTGTACAAGTAGTTAAATCTTCTTATTATTTCTCTTGTGATTTCAAGATGGGGAAGCTGGTCCACTCCCACCGGCACTTTATGGGCTCTGTATATAGCTATATCCGCGGCCTGGAGAACCGGATATCCCAGAAAGGCGTAGTTTCTTATCTCTTCGCTCTCCTTAAGGTTTTCAAGGGCCTCTTTATATGTCGGGCATCTTTGGAGCCATCCCAGAGGGGTAATGGCTGAAAGTATAAAATAAAACTCCAGGTGCTCGCTTACATCGGACTGTCTGAACATAACGCATTTTTGGGGATCAAGGCCCGCCGCAAGCCATATGCACAGCATTTCAAAGCCCCATTCCTTAACTTTACCCGGGTTTTTGTAGTTACTCATAAGCGCGTGCCAGTCGGCAATTTCAAAATAACATTCATAATCATCCTGGAGTTTAACCCAGTTTTCCAGGGCTCCCAGATAATTTCCCAAATGCAGCCTTCCGGTAGGCCTCATCCCGCTGAGTACTATGGTTTTCTTACTCATCAAAGAGGAAGCCCCATAAAAAGAAATCTGTAAAATAAATTACCGAAAAGAGAGATTATACCCCATAAAATTCCGGTAAAAAGAAGGAAAATTATTATAAAAAAACCATATGGCTTTATTTTTTCATAGCTTTGGGCCATATCATCGGGCAAAAGAGTGCTCAGAAGATTGGAGCCGTCAAGCGGAGGTATCGGAACAAGATTAAATAAACCGAGAATTATATTTACGGAAGCGGTGGCGGTAAACAATATTATTATATTTCCCCCAAGAGCTGATGTGTGAAGACCGGTTAAATTTATTATATATACTAGAATGGAAAGAGCAGTTGCTATGGCGAAATTAGTAAGGACTCCCGCCAGTGAAACCTTTATCATTCCCTCTTTTATATTACGAAAGTTATAGGGGTTTATGGGAACGGGTTTTGCCCATCCGAAAATTACCCCCGCTCTGGATATAATTAAAAAAGCGGGGACTAAAATAGTTCCTATAAGGTCTATGTGAGGAATAGGGTTTAGGGTCAGCCTTCCCATAAGCCTGGCGGTATCATCCCCGGACCTCATTGCCGCATAGCCGTGAGCAACTTCGTGCATAATTACCGAAAAGAAAAAAAATACGGCAAGCATCGGCCACATGTTTCCAATAAGGCGTAAAGGTGCAAAAATACTCTGGTATATAATATAGTTTTCCATATGAGTAGAATTTACTGATTTTTAGGGCGAATGTCAATTTTTTTGTGCTTCTATTTACTATTTCTTCTAATTAGGTAGTTAAGACTTCTATACGCTTTCTTTTTCTTCTTCAATCTCTTTTTCGGCTTTTTTTAAAGCGTCTTTTAAATCTTGAAGTGGGAAAGGCATATCCAAACATGAGCTTATGCCCAGTTTCCTGGCTTCCTTTACGAATCTGCAAGTGTTCCCGTCTGAAAAAAGTATAACCTTTATTTTAG